>NZ_BAAADA010000231.1:0-1646 GCF_039522005.1 Alkalibacterium indicireducens | reverse complement strand
TCCACTTTGTTGTTAAGCGTTCTTTTGGTATACCCATTTCCACCTTGTTTGATTTGACTGTTGCGCCTTACACAAACATCATAGCCTAGAAATCTTGCTTTGTTGTGGCTGTGAGTAATAAGTGTTTTTTCTTCACTGAGTTCCATTTTCAGCGTATTTCTGATAAATGTTTTCAGTTCCGATTTTACCCATTCACAGTCAGATTTACTTCCGATAACCCCGATAAGAAAATCATCTGCATAACGCACATATTTAATATTCTTATCCTCTTGTAATTTACTAGGGGTTGAAAGCTGTTTCGCTCTGGTTTGTCGTAATTCAGCAAGTAGTGCCGGCTTTTGGTGCTCATCCGCATTTTCTAACTTTTTTCTCAAGCGGACTGCTTTACTTCGTAGCCTTGAATATTCCGGTGTTCTCTTGCCTCGGGGTAAGGGCTTGTCAAATTTAGCTTTTAGCTGTTCAACAAACATGTCCAACTCGTGCAAGTATATATTGGCTAGTACAGGTGAAATTATTCCACCTTGGGGCGTCCCACTATATGTACTGTGGTATCGCCAATCTTCCATATATCCTGCCTTTAAGAATTTGCGAATAAGTTGGTTGAAACGCGCGTCCTTGATTTTCTTTCCTATCAATTCAGCGAGCACATTGTGATTAATGTTATCAAAACAGCCTTTGATATCACCTTCGACGAACCATTTCACTCCATTGAATCCTTTTGATACCATTCCTAGAGCGGTATGACAGCTTCTGTTAGGTCTAAAGCCATGGGAAGTATCACAAAATGTAGGTTCATAAATAGCTTCTAGAATCATTCTGATTACTTCCTGAACCAATTTATCAGTGAATGTCGGAAGTCCTAAAGGACGTAATTTATTACTTTGCTTTTTTGCAATATACGTCCTACGTACAGGCTTAGGTGTATAGGTTCCATCTGTCAGACTTTGGATAATAAGCTCTATCTTTTCCTCGCTGAAGCCATCTGCTGTGTCATTATCGACACCAGGTGTTGCTGCGCCACTATTGGCATACAGATTTTTGTAAGCAAGAAAATAGATGTCTGGTCTTTGCAGGTAACGGTAAACCCGCGTGAAAATTTCATTCTTGTTGCGATTTGAGTTTTGATTCATTCTCTCCAAAATCTCAATTGTTGGTTTCATTGAGGTATTCCTCCCTAATCAATATAAATTTTGGCGCGTAACAACTGCTTCCCTTCGCCATGTAAGGGTCATTACCCCTCGCGGACTACTATGGAAGCTCCGTACCCATGCAGAATATTCAAGCCCTTTAGCTATAGCCGTTTCCGGCGTTTCTGTTTAGGGTATCCCCAGTTAACAATGCCAATAGGTATGTGGATTTTCGGATACGTTTTCGTTTCTTTACCATTGGTTCTCCAACAGGTCATGTGAATTAAATGATAACCAATTGCGCGAAATCTGTACGCAATTACATTCACATCAGAGGTTACAGGCAAATTTCCTCTGTCCGGGCATTAACAGAAACTCGAAACTTACGTTCAACAAACCCAGTTTTATCCTCATATCCACTTGTCATTGCAGTTCAGTCGCATCTGATTGCCTTTAGATGACTTACCGCTTTCCTGCCATGCTATGTTCCCGTGTCAGCTTTCGCCTTTCGGTTGGACA
>NZ_BAAADA010000230.1:0-555 GCF_039522005.1 Alkalibacterium indicireducens | reverse complement strand
AACCTACAACGCAGAATTGCGAGGAATCTGTAACTACTACCGAATGGCAAGTAATTTTAACAACTTAAATTACTTTGCTTACCTTATGGAGTATAGTTGCTTAAAAACACTTGCAGCAAAGCGTAAAAGCAGCATTGCCCGAATTATTCGCTTGCATCAAGATGGGCAAGGGAAATGGTGTGTACCATATAAGACGGCTAAAGGTGAAAAACGACTCTATTTCGCAAAATATTCTGATTGTAAAGGGCAAAGTTCATTTAGTGACAAAATACGTAATGACGCAGTTATCTATAGTCATAAACGTAACCCTTTTGAAGATGGATTAAAAGCAAGAGTTTGTAAGTTGTGTGGAACAACCGAAGCGACACACTATGAAATACACCATGTTAAAAGGCTCAAAGACTTGAAGGGAAAAGCTCCATGGGAGAAATACCTAATAGCGCGAAACCGAAAAACTATGGTGGTCTGTCGAGATTGTCACAAAGAAATCCACAGAAATTGAGTTTTGAATAATTGAGTAACAATGGAGAGCCGTGTACATCGAGAGGTGTAAGC
>NZ_BAAADA010000229.1:0-510 GCF_039522005.1 Alkalibacterium indicireducens | reverse complement strand
GCGTTGACATGGGAAGAAATTATTTTACAGAGGAAGAGCGAAGAGAACTTGAAGAAAATCCTTTTGTAGAGAAAGCATCAACTAAAGCAGTAACTTACTCAGAGGCATTCAAAGACCATTTCGCTAAAGAAAAAGCTCTCGGAAAAGGACCTACGCAAATTTTTAGAGACGCAGACTTTGATGTGATAGCGTTAGGGAAAGACCGTATAAAGACTTTTTCCAGACGAATTAAAAATATGAGCCATCGCCCAGAAGGATTTATGGATTTACGTAGTGAATCCAGTGGAAGACCCCGTACTAAAGAAAGAACTCAAGAAGAAGAAATCGCACACTTGAAACATAAAGTCGCCCTTCAAAAACAACAGATAGATGCCCTAAAAAAAACAAATTTTATCCATCGGAAGGCCAAGAGGGCTTCACACAAGAAAAATTCCAACTCATTAAAGACCTAACAAAACGAGATCATAATTTGTTAAATATATCATGGCTATGTGAGATTGCTTTAGTTTC
>NZ_BAAADA010000228.1:0-1847 GCF_039522005.1 Alkalibacterium indicireducens | reverse complement strand
AATATAAAAAGCCATTGCAAGGCACCTGAAAATCCTCTAAAGTTAGAGTTCCTACACTTTAACTGGAGGTATGAAAGGTATGCTCACAATGACTGATATTAATACTATCAAAAATTTAAGGAATAATCACGATAAATCGATTGATCACATAAGAAAAGAACTTGGAGTGAATTGGCGTACAGCTAAAAAATACGCTGATGGCAATAACTTTCCAAAGAAGAAGAAAATAGAAAAAACAGGCATGATGTATGAAGAAAAATGGGGAGATATTTTAACCTTATGGCTGGACGAAGATGCCAAGTTGCCGAAGAAAAAACGACGTACTAACGTAGCTTATCACCGTGAATTGAAAGAACTTGATTTCCCGGGGTCCTATCGGACTGTTTGTGTATTTGTTCAAGACTGGCGTTCTACTCACAATGATAAAGGCGCTGTAGATAAAGGATTTGAACGTCTGGAACATCCCCCAGCAGATGCACAGCTGGACTTTGGAACGATGGAAGTCGAACATGAGGGGGCATTTAAAGATGTCAAAACCTTGGTAATGACCTTCCCGTTTAGTAATGTAGGTTTTGCGGTTGCGTTACCTGCAGAGAATCAGGAGTGTTTATTTGAAGGCATGACTCAATTGTTTCATCAAATCGGGGGTGTGCCGAAAGTCATTCGAATTGATAATATGTCAACGGCCGTAACGGAGAGAAAATCTAAATATAAACCTGCTGTACTAACTGAGGCTTATCTTCGATTCGCCACTCATTACCGTTTCAACACGCAAGTATGTAATCCGCGCAGCGGAAATGAAAAAGGAAGTGTTGAAAACAAAGTTGGATATATACGCTATAACTTTTTCCCTGCAAGCCCGTCAATGAAAGATTATGCTTCTTTAAATGATAAATTGAGAACACAACTAATTGAGGATAGAGATCGAAATCATTATGAAAAAAATGTCTCCATCATTGAACTATGGGAAGAAGAAAAAACTGAACTACTGGCTCTTCCGGATGTACCTTATCCCGTCTTTAAAGAGATTGAATGCAAGGCAAACAAGTATAACGAAATCAAACTCGATCAAACACTCATTCACGTGCCTAAGGCACGAAATCACACGAAGATATATGCTGTATTAACAGCTGAGACTTACACATTCTACAGTGGATCTGGTGACATAATAGCTGAAGGTGATCGCCCGTATATGTTTAAAAAACGACCGATTGACTGGGCATCTATCTTATTAGACTGGCGTAAAAAACTCCGTTCAATGGAGTACTCACGTTACTGGAAATATTTACCGGAGCGGATCAAATTATACTTAACTCATAATGACTGGAAGGTCCAAGCTGAACGTGTCGATATCCTTATTAATTTACTCGTCACTAAAGATATGAAACAAATCAACGAAAGATTCTATGAATTAATAGGGGTCGAACCGAGTTCGGATTCTTACAATGTGGATTGGAACAGTTATGATGCATTAGGAATTTTTCCCAAGGAGGTAGTATAAGTAATGGATCACGCTTACTTAGAAGAACTGTGTAAAAGCCTCCGGCTCTCTCATATACCAAAAGTCATTGATACGGATGGATTTGATTCAAAAGAGGACTGGTTACTTTTTCTTTTGAAAAATGAACTTCGAAGTCGCGAAGAAGCGAAAACGATACGGCTCTATAAACAATCAAAACTGCCATGTAGGCGGACGCTATCCACTTATGAATGGCACAACCAGATATCGCTTCCCAGCCCGACAACTAAAGAGGAACTGACTAGTCTGTCTTTTATCAAACAATGCCAAAACGCTGTTTTCGTAGGAACACCTGGTACAGGAAAAACTCACTTGGCATGTGCCTTAG
>NZ_BAAADA010000227.1:0-596 GCF_039522005.1 Alkalibacterium indicireducens | reverse complement strand
CCCGAGAAGAATAGAGATGATTATAGAGTGGGATGGGGTGTTTCGTTTTCGGGGTAGCCATCGAGAAATTGATGGTGGTATACCCTTTTTCAATGACACTTTTGGAGCCGTCCCGCACGAGGGACAAATGTTCCATTTTCTCGGCATACGGCTTAATGATATCGGATTCGTCCACAATGATTAAAGGATCATCCGGGATCGCTGTTTTGACGGTATGTAAATAGTTTTGATGGACCTGGTTCAAATCGTCGCTCTCAAACCCATTGCGGGATAACCGTTTGATGGTGTAGATCAAATCAATGTCCTCCTCCAATGAACGAGCGATGTTTGATAACAACGTACTTTGAGATTTAGACATCCCAAATAAAATATCGCTGTAGAATTTCTTTCTTGGTTTCGGGAGACCTTTGGTCAACTTATCCGCATAAGTAAATATATTTCGTTTTGTTTGGTAGATTTCTGTAGAATTCATGGTAAAATAACCTCAGTTCCTGTTCTGTTTTTTTGTTTTGTGGTGAATCAATTATAACACGCAACAGGGTGCATTTTGTCCACAGATTTTTGCTGTGGACAGTCAAAAAGCTCGAGGCTTCCAT
>NZ_BAAADA010000226.1:0-1129 GCF_039522005.1 Alkalibacterium indicireducens | reverse complement strand
CTTCTTCGTAATCTCACCCACTCGTACTGCACTGCCTGGATTTTCAAATGCCTCAATGACATCCAATTCGTCCAGTAATTCCTGCATCGTATAATTTTTATACAGCCCTTTTTCGGACATCTGCTTTTTGATGTACGATAAATAGATCAATGCAATAAACTGCACGAATAATTTTCCTTCAAGCGAACTTTCTGATGAAACGGCTGTGCGCCGTAAATTCAACCGTTCTTTAAGATTTCCAAAGGCTTTCTCAACGATGTCTTTGTTACGGTACAAATCTAAAGCGGCGATGGGATCCTTGATTTCATTGCTGATGAGGGCAAAGAATCCGTAGTCTTTTTCCGCTTGGGTAATGGCTTTTTGTTTTGGGGTTACCTTTGTCCCGCGTTTTGGTGTTGAAGTGATTTCGAAGTATTTAGCGTACTGCTTTTCGTGTTCTGCTTTGCGGTTCCCGGAAACTAGTTCTGCTTCGAGCCGATCAAGAAGCGCATTGAAACGGTTCTCGTGCTCCAGTGCTTTTTCACCGCTAAAATAAAGATGCAGGTACATCCGCCGTTTCCCTTCAATCACATCGCCTTTGTACGGGCGTTTCTGTGAATACTCCCAGTCTATCGTTGCAGTATGGCTGTAAAGTTGGTAGCTGGCATTGTAATTAGCGCGTGTGCGGATGTTATCTCGAACCTTGTTCAGTTCTTCCTGCACGTATTTCAGGGATACTTTTGTGGCCATCAAAAATTTCAAATGATTTTGGTACAAGGCATCGATATTTTCCTTGCTGTAAAACCCTCGGTCCATTACGAGTTTGACCTTGCTAAAACCAAGATTGCCTAGATCGGCAAGCAAGTGCTTCACTGTTTTGACATCGCTTATATTGCCTGCTAACTTGCGGTAGTAAAACGGTAAGCCAGATTCTTCACCAAACAACAAAGCAAGATTGATCTGCGCAAGCGGATCGTGGTCCTTGTTGATACCGTATTTGACTTGCTTAAGAGACTCTGAATAGGAGGAAACACTGGTAGTATCATAAGCCCAATATTCATTCTCCGTCCGTCGCTTAGCCTGCAGGCTGAAAAAACGATTTTTAGCTTCTTCCGTAACCGAGGCAAACAGATCGCTGCTTCTTTGCGAG
>NZ_BAAADA010000225.1:0-883 GCF_039522005.1 Alkalibacterium indicireducens | reverse complement strand
TAAATTTCAAGGCATTTACACAGGTAGCACTGATTATTTTTGTTTGTGTTCTATTAATTTTTCTTCATTCTCGCTCTTGAGCTTAATTATTCGCTTCATATTCACCACGAAGAGCGTAGTGGCTCCTTGTATATCCATGCCAAATAAACCAGATGATTTCGCCACTTTATATCCATGACGGTTCTTCAACTCGTTATTTTTTGCTTCAATTTTATATCGTTGTTTAGAACGTTTTTTGAAGTATTCAGTTTGTTCAAACTTCATCTGGTACTGATGTTCCTGGCTTTTTAAAGTAATAGAATAGGTTTTTTCTTTTGTGTTCTTATAACACCCTTTTTTTAGTGGACACTGCCTACACTTTTCGATATCAAAATAATAGGTCATACATTGATTTTTATTTGTGTTTTTTCTGCCAGTTCTTGCTTTACGTGTGGCTTGATGTCCTGCCGGACAAACAACCATTTCGGCATCCTTATTAAATTCAAACTCTTTATGTCCTTTGCGTGTACCTTCACTCACAATTGGATTTAATTTGGCTATTAAATGAATATTTTCTTTGTGAGCCATTTTAATATTATCTTTTCCAGAATAGGCAGCGTCCGCAATGACTTCTTCAATAATAAGTCCTTGATCAACGGTTTTGTTAATTAAAGTTTCTAATTCCTTACCGTCTGATTTTTCACCAGTCGTTATTGTCGCAGCTGTGATGATTCGCTCATCCGTTATAGCAAGATGAGTTTTATAGCCTAAAAAAGAATCGGCGGCTGATTTATAGCCAATCTTTGCCTCGTCTTTTCCTAAGGAATTTAAATGATTAATGTCATCTTCGATATTCTCTTTTAAAATATTGACTTTTTCTTTCACTTTAGGATAATTCATAAGG
>NZ_BAAADA010000224.1:0-579 GCF_039522005.1 Alkalibacterium indicireducens | reverse complement strand
ATCACGTGAATGAAAAAATAAACCAACGGTTAAGTTTTGATAAGCCTATGATTTTTGAAATGAAAAAAGCTGTGAGTGCCTATGATAAAGAGCGTGTACTTAGCGTATTGGCGACGACAGAGAGTCGAATAGAAGATGAGGAGAAAAGAGCTGATAACATAGAACACCTCCGTCTATTAGGGGCTTATTTAGACCGCAATTGGGAAAGTATTCGTCCATTGAAAATGCGAGACTTACCTGTAAGAAATGGGATAGGTATTTGTGAAAGTAATCATCGTCCCTATAGTTATCGTATGAAACGTCAAGGGCGTGGATTTTCAGCCAAAGGAGCTGGAAACTTAGCTTCAATTATTTCAGCTCGTAAAAACGGAACGCTTTTAGAAGCTTTAAGAGCCGAACTACCTGCATTTGAACAAACCATTGTCCCTGAATTTAAAGGCGCTGTTAGAGCTGTTTTGAAAAAGATTAATCGTCCTTCTGTAGGCGTTAAAATGGGAGAAATAGCTAATTATAGTTCCACATCAAGTCCAATGGGACAACTGAAGAAAATGTTTGGGTAATGAAACACACAGAATGAGC
>NZ_BAAADA010000223.1:0-769 GCF_039522005.1 Alkalibacterium indicireducens | reverse complement strand
AAAGTGCGTACTATTTTTGTTTTTTGGTTTGTTTTAAAATTTTTTTCATTCTTTTTTGAGGAATAATTTCAGTGTCCGTTCTAAACCCAAACTCCTCATGGAGTTGATCAGTCAAATCCGTTCGTGTATAGGTTGGAATATATCCTTCTCCCAAGTATTCAAACACACGCATCTTGCGTAGTGTATCAATGATATCAGGACAGGTATAGGCTTCATCTAACTTTTTTTCAAGAATACGATAAACCAGTAATGAAAGAAAACAAGTGAGGAAATGTGCTTTAATCCGGTCATCCTTTCGAACAAAAACCGGTCGTGCACGCATTTCACTTTTCAGAATACGAAAGGTTTCTTCAATCTCCCAGCGCCGTTGAGATATTTTAAGTATCTCTTCCGAATCCCCCGATACATTTGTACAGATACCGTATAAACCATCGTATTTCGCTTCTTCTTTTATCTTCTCTTGATCTACTGTGACTTGAAAGTCCTTAGCGATTTCGCCTTCTTTAGTGACATGTGTCTCTTTTAAGAAACGCTTGAAATCTGTTGGACGTTTTTTCTTTAATTGACTCGGGTTATCGGCTTTCTTCATAGCTCGTTCAATCTGTTTTCTGCGAATCTCTTCTTGATAGCGTTTATGTTTGGGAGAAAAAGTGATAATCAATCGCTGTTCTAATCCATTTTCATGTATCCAGCGTTCTTTATAATAGTGTCCTTTATCTTTTTCTAAATCCAAATCTTCCAGATTTATTTTACGGGCAGACCGATGCGA
>NZ_BAAADA010000221.1:0-1446 GCF_039522005.1 Alkalibacterium indicireducens | reverse complement strand
CTCATTTTTAGCAATTATGTTTAAAAATAGCCATGCAAATGAAACGCCCATATGCGCGTTTTAAAAAATTATTCAGTTTATTCATTCACAGTAAAGATAACTGATTCGAACGCTTTTCTACTTTATAAAAGTATCTGATACCTACTGTATCAAACGAGAGGATTTTAGAGATACCTCGTATGAACCGATAAAGATAGAACTTTATTTTCTTTCGTTTGTTTGAAGGTCGTGCCCGTGCTAAGACTGTTTGTGTATGGTAGTTACTCTTTTCAATGGCCAACGAATAATGCCCAACAAGACAATTCATCAGTGTATACAGAATGCGTAATGAACTGACCGTCATTGTTCGCGTTTTTTCTAATTGAAACTCTTCCTTTTGAACACGAAAGAGTTCTTCAATTCGCCAGCGAGTAATATAACTTTTCAGAATTCGAAGGACATCGTCCTTCCCATTGATGGAGTGATTCGTTAATAGTTTCATTGGCTTTTCGCCATAGCCATAGACAACAACCATATTAAGAGGGGAATCTTTTAACACAGGCAACTTAACTTTAATATGACTAACCTTTAATTTATATTCATCACCTTGAATTTCCGTCTTAAAGTTGATTTTTCCTTTCCGACGATGCGCTAAGTCAGGGACTTTCACGCGACGATTTCTATGTAGTAAATAACGATTATCCTTTAGTCGCGTAATGAAGTGATGGCCGATATCTTGGACATACTCATATATCGTATTGGTGTCATAACCACGATCCATAACGAAAGTAGCCTTTTTCTTTCCTAAAAACGAAGTGACTGTATTAAAGCCTTTGGCTATTTCAATATTTTGACTGTGAAAATCTTTCTCCTTGGAAGAATACAAATGATTATACAGAGGCAAGGGATGTTTCGTTTTCAGTGTAGCCATTGAAAAATTGATTGTAGGATAGCCTTTCTCTAAAACATTCTTTGACCCATCACGGACTAAAGCTAAATGTTCCATCTTTTCGGCATAAGGTTTAACAATTTCTGATTCATCAACGATAACCAAAGGGTTATCCGGTATAGATGTTCTTAGGCCATTTAAATAATTATGATGGAGCTCTTTCAAGTCATTCTCTTCAGAAGCATTACGAGATAAGCGTTTAATGGTGTACTGCAAGTCAATATTTTCTTCTAACGCTCGTGCAATATCTGATAACAGGGTATTTTGAGCCTTAGACATGCCATATAAAATATCACTGTAAAATTTCTTTCGTGGTTTAGAAAGACCTTCGGTCAGTTTTTCTAAAAAAGTGATTAAACTTCGCTTTGTTTGATAAATTTCTGTAGAATTCATGGTAAAATAACCTCAGTTCCTGTTTTGTTTTTTTGTTTTGTAGTGATTCAATTATAACAGATAACAGGATGAAATTAGTCCACAGATTTAAGCTGTGGACTGCTCAAAAGCCCGAGGATACCATG
>NZ_BAAADA010000220.1:0-1861 GCF_039522005.1 Alkalibacterium indicireducens | reverse complement strand
AATTTATTTATACGATTCAGAGCACCTCACACACCTTATTCTAAGAATAATCATTTTTCTAGACATGTAGCAAAATATTTTAATCTAGCTAATATAAATATAGATGACAAACATTGTGGGCTTCATTCAATGCGGCATAGTTTGGCAACAGAGTTGTCGAATCAGACGATTCCCATTACTGAAGTTAAAAATATATTAGGTCATACATCCATTCAATCTACTAAACAATATATTTGGTCAAATATTGATCAGCTAAAGAAAGCAGCGCTAGAGGTGGACTTATGATTAAAGATAAAGAATATTTAACATTTGAAAACGGGATTTTCAAACCATATTTTGAAAAATATATTGAATTTAAACGTTCTAAAGGCGAAAAAGTAGCTCGTTCCACATTAATCAGTCTAAGGCAACTCAACAATCTCTTGAATCAATATGACAAACTTGAAATTACTACTGAAATGATTGAAGAAATATTAAGTCCGAAGGACCATATAAGTCCCCACCGTCGAAAAACTTTAATAACAAACCTCCGTCAGTTTTCTGAATTTCTTCAAGTACTACAAATCCCGAGTCAGTCTGTCAATTCAAGTTATTACCAAGCAGTAGAACAAAAATTCAAACCATATATTTTTTCAAAAGAAAATCTTAAAAAACTCCTATGTGTTACTGACAAATTACCAAAAGCCAATCGAAGCAATCACCATACAATTGTTTATCCTGTACTAATAAGGATATTGATCGGAACCGGCATGAGGATATCCGAAGTATTAGCATTAAAGGTTTCTGATATCGATTGCCAACAAGGGATTATCAAAGTAACCAACAGCAAAAATAACGTTTCGAGACTAATCCCACTATCTGACAGTCTAATCAAAGCAGTCAATAACTATTTGGATAATATAATAGATCAACCAGGAGACTCATCGCTATTTATTTCACCATACACTCAAAAAGCATACTCATACGATGCAGTAAAATACATGTTTCAAAAAATTTGTAAATTGGCTGGTATTTATACTGAAGATAATAAACTACCAAATATTCATTCTTTACGACATACGTTTTGTACTTACAGTTTAGAACAAATGTTGGAAAATGGAATGGATATATATTCTGCAATACCTATATTAGCTGCATATGTTGGCCATGTAAATTTGATAGATACCGAACGATATATCCATTTTACAAATACACATTACCACGATTTTATTGAGCAAGAAAAAACGCTCGGACAATTAGTACCGGAGGTGCAACATGAATCATCTTAGTTATTTTATTCAAAGATATTTTATGCATTACTTAATTGGTCAAAAGAATTATGGTCAGAATACATTAAGTTCTTATCGAGATACTTTTAAGCTGTTAATCAGATTTCTAAAAGAAAGTGGTTATAATATCAATCAAATGGAACTTGATGATCTCACTTCGGAAAATATTCTTGAATTCTCAAAGTGGCTGGAAAGCTCAAGGAATAATAGTCCGACTACACGTAATACCCGACTAGCCCACATCAAATCATTTTACTCATTTGTTTCCATTGAAAATCCAGAGCATATTGATACCTGTAGAAAAATTACTCGTATCTCTTTTATTAAAACGAAACAACATCCGGCAAAATATCTTCAAGAAAAAGTCGTGAAAGAGCTGTTAGATTCAATAAATAAACAAGATAAAACGGGTATTAGACATCTAGCTATAATTACATTGCTTTATGATTCAGCATGTAGAGTACAAGAGTTAATAAATTTAAATGTTTCTGATATTAAACTAGAAGGCGTGAGTAGTATGTATGTCAGAGGTAAAGGAGCTAAACACCGTCACATCCCATTACTCCCCCAAACAGGCAATATTCTAAAGAAAT
>NZ_BAAADA010000219.1:0-520 GCF_039522005.1 Alkalibacterium indicireducens | reverse complement strand
AAGGCAGAAGGGAGCTTGACTGCGAGACCTACAAGTCGAGCAGGGACGAAAGTCGGGCTTAGTGATCCGGTGGTACCATATGGAAGGGCCATCGCTCAACGGATAAAAGCTACCCTGGGGATAACAGGCTTATCTCCCCCAAGAGTTCACATCGACGGGGAGGTTTGGCACCTCGATGTCGGCTCATCGCATCCTGGGGCTGTAGTCGGTCCCAAGGGTTGGGCTGTTCGCCCATTAAAGCGGTACGCGAGCTGGGTTCAGAACGTCGTGAGACAGTTCGGTCCCTATCCGTCGCGGGCGTTGGAGATTTGAGAAGAGCTATCCTTAGTACGAGAGGACCGGGATGGACACACCGCTGGTGTACCAGTTGTCAGGCCACTGGCATCGCTGGGTAGCTATGTGTGGACAGGATAAACGCTGAAAGCATCTAAGCGTGAAGCCCCCTTCAAGATGAGATCTCCCATTCCTTTAAGGAAGTAAGACCCCTGAAAGATGATCAGGTGGATAGGCTGGAAGTGGA
>NZ_BAAADA010000218.1:0-654 GCF_039522005.1 Alkalibacterium indicireducens | reverse complement strand
AAGGTTAAACCGAAGAGGTGGAGCCGCAGCGAAAGCGAGTCTGAATAGGGCGTAGAGTATGCCGTCGTCGACCCGAAACCAAGTGACCTACCCATGTCCAGGGTGAAGATGCGGTGAAACGCATTGGAGGCCCGAACCCAAGTACGTTGAAAAGTGCTGGGATGAGGTGTGGGTAGCGGAGAAATTCCAATCGAACTTGGAGATAGCTGGTTCTCTCCGAAATAGCTTTAGGGCTAGCCTCGGATAGTGCATCATGGAGGTAGAGCGACTGTTTGGACTAGGGGCCCTTATCGGGTTACCGAATCCTGATAAACTCCGAATGCCATGTTATGTAGATCCGGGAGTCACACTGCGAGTGATAAGATCCGTAGTGGAAAGGGAAACAGCCCAGACCGTCGGCTAAGGTCCCCAAATTCTTGTTAAGTGGAAAAGGATGTGGGGCTGCTTAGACAACTAGGATGTTGGCTTAGAAGCAGCCATCATTTAAAGAGTGCGTAATAGCTCACTAGTCGAGTGGCCCTGCGCCGAAAATGTACCGGGGCTAAACAAGATACCGAAGCCACGGATAGAACCATTGGTTCTATGGTAGGAGAGCGTTCTAAGGGCGGTGAAGCAAGATCGTGAGGACTTGTGGAGCGCTTAGAAGTGAGAATG
>NZ_BAAADA010000217.1:0-614 GCF_039522005.1 Alkalibacterium indicireducens | reverse complement strand
AGAGGTTCAATGGAAAGTTGTTTGTAAATGATCGGGCATGTAAGGAAATGTTTTAAAGTATAGAGTATATTTGAACGGCCTTGAATTGAGTAATGATTTAACAAGTAAGACATAAAACTCAAAATAATATCATAATTTATTTTATTTAGAGAGAAACAGTCATTTTGCTCTAGAAACTTGATAAATACCCTGATTCTTTGTCGACGTGTGCTAATACTAGTTGGATTGTTCCCAATGGTTTGTAGCCAATTTTCATAGTCTGATAATGGAGTTATATAATTATTATGAACTGAATATAGATGGTCTGAAAAATATTTTTTCTGTGGGGAGATGCCTTGTATAACATCTTTAAAAACTAAGATTACCCTAGCCTTAGATCTCAGATAATCCGTTTTTGGTTTTTGATAGGGGATTGTTTTGGTTACTGAATAGTAATAGTGAGATAATGCCTTGTCTATATTCTCGCTAGCCACTAAATAAGAATCATTAAATTTTGACATAATTTTAATATAAAAATTTTGCGTGCGATGATTAGGGTAATGATCCTTAATATACTTTTCAAACTTCTGTAGTAATTTATCTGCATCTTCACAACCGTCGGTTGAAATACTCAT
>NZ_BAAADA010000216.1:0-3032 GCF_039522005.1 Alkalibacterium indicireducens | reverse complement strand
ATTTTAATATTAAAATTGAAGAGTTACCATCTCTAGAAAAAAAGTTTCCGCCAAAGTCTTGACACATACCAAGTCTGTTTGACTATGGACAGATCATGTGGTTTTAGATATTTAAGAAATGAGATGCAGGGAATACCCAGATACACTGAACAGTCACCAACCGACTGAACGGCAATCTATGCTATAATAGACAAAAATTAGAAATAGGGAGACTTAAAGCAATGCATTCACGATTACTTGAAAAATATGGTGTCATAACTAAAGTAGCCGGATCTGATTATAATTTCAGGTATCAGACCGCAGGAAGCAAAGTGGTTGACGATATGAACAGGCTTTTAGATAAAATAGATTCCGACAGACCGGATGAAATCTATACGGGACAGCAGGTCCATAGTGCAAATGTCACTTATGCAGATGGATCAAACGGTGATTCATTTGTCTTCGGCAGGACATTCAAGGAAACAGACGGTCTGCTGACAGACAAAAAAAGGGTCGGCCTGCTTATCAAGTATGCGGACTGCACACCGGTTATTCTGTATGATCCTGTGCATGAAATACTGGTCAATGTCCATTCAGGCTGGCGGGGAACGACTCAACGGATCACCACAAAAGCGATAGATAAAATGATCAGTGTCTATGGTACAAATCCTGAAACGTTGATTGCATACGTCGGCCCTTCGATCGACCAGGAAAATTATGAAGTGGGGCCGGAAGTATATGAGGCATTTGCTGAATTTCCTGAGCGTGATCAGTTTTTCAGGAAGACAGGGGCTAAATATAAGATGAGCATGACGGATGCGAACTTGTCGATATTAAAAGAGGCCGGCATCAAAGAGGATAATATTGAAGTTGAGCGGGCCTCGACATTCACAGACGAACGGCTGCATTCAGCTAGAGGGGAAGGCTCCAGCTATCAGCTGAACGGACTCTTTGCCATGATGACCTGAAAGATAAAAAATAACGCTGCCGATTGCTGGCAGCAGAAAAATCAGGATGTTAGCTTCCTGACTATCTGCTGCCGAATCGGCAGCGTTTTATAATGAGTCCAGTCCATTGATTAAAGCAGGCAGAACAGAATCGATATAGTCTCCTGGCGATTCAGCCTGTGAAGACTCGCAGTAATCTCTGGTCATTCCCAGTAACGTATGGGTCAGCATTCTTGCCAGCTTGAGATGAACCGAAGAATCTATCCCAGGTTTATGAAGAGCCAGATGTGAAGATAGAATATCGATCAGATGAGAATGAATCACCAGATCGATCATCTCAGACTCTTCAAATCCATCCGAATACGAATCGAGTGTTTTTTCGAAACGAATCAGTGAAATAAAAAGTTCTCTGAGAGTATCCTCAGTCGACAGATGCTGTTTGATGTCAGGGTGACTATTGCAGCCAAGGTTTGACCTCAATGCTTCACTGACGACCTGCTCAAGTAAGTCATATTTATCTAGGAAATGATTATAAAAGGTGGCCCGATTGATCTGTGCTTCTTTAGTAATATCTTTAACTGTAATGGAGGCAAATGGCTTTTTTCCTGAAAGAAGGATAAAAGAATCGATAATCTGTGTTCTTGAACGTGTCACACGGGGATCTTTTTTAACTTGCACTATATTCGTCTACCTTTCTCCTGAGATATTAAACAGACAAAGCGGTCTGTTATCTAAACAACACATCTACTATACTGTTGGTTTATTTTCAAGTCAAGCTGTCATATAATAAGCAATGCAGCTGACTTACGAAAAGTTAGCATTTAAAAGGAGGAGTTTTTTTATGGTAAAGATTGGAATTATAACGGGTAGTACACGAGATACACGTGTCAATAATCAGGTGGCTGAGTATGTACTTGAAAAAGCGAAAGAGACAGAGGATGCAGAATTTGAAATCGTCGATATCAAAGATTACGACCTGCCAATGTTCAACGAGGCTCTGCCGCCATTAATGGCGAACAAGCAGTATGACAAAGAAGGCAATCAGAAATGGTCTGAAAAAATCGATTCACTTGACGGATTTATTTTCATCACGCCTGAATATAATAAATCCATCACCCCATCTCTTAAAAACGCGATTGACTACCTTGCTTCCGAATGGGGAAATAAAGCAGCCGGAATCGTCGGTTACGGCTCAACCTTAGGTGTGGCGGCAACTATCAGTCTGCGTACGATTCTATCTAATGCCAACGTGGCTACAGTAGGACCTGCAGGTGGATTCAGTCTCTTCACTGATTTTGAAGAAATGACTACATTCCGTCCTTCAGAAGTACACAATCCGACAATCAAATCTGTGATCGATACAACTGTTTCATGGAGTCGTGGACTGAAAACAATCAGAGGATAATAAATACATTAAAGAAGATAAAGGAAGAGTCGCTGACCAGGTCAGCGACTCTTTTTTGATAAAGTTGTCGAAAAAACTGGACTTACTGGTCCATAATTTATAAACCCATTAATAGATAGGAGAAAAAGAGGCGGATGCCTCTTTTCAAATAGAAATCTTTTGACCTTTAGAAATGATTAAGAACCGAATGCCTCATAAAGTAGAGATATGGGGTATTCGCATCCAGAATAAAAGAACGAATGCCTCATAAGATAGAAATATGAGGTATTCACAACTAAAAATTAAGATGAATGCCTCATAAAACAGAGATTTGAGGCATTCGCCAACTATATGGATGAGGTCAAAGAGGCGGAAGCCTCTTTTCCGATCGAAAGTGAGGCATATAGAAGACTCGAATGTGCCATAAATGGATATATGGACTGTTCATTTCGAAAAAAGGTGGTCGAATGTGTCATAAATAACTATATGGTGTATTCACGGAATGAAAACAGGTGCGACTGGTTCATAAACAGATATATGAACCATTCATCTTTAAAAAATGAGACTTGACCAGAATCGATCAGAATAACGTCTACCGGAAAATCAGGCCAGTTGTCTTACTCTCTCCAGAATACAGCCTACTGTATAGTACTATGTGTAAAATAGTTGTCGGAAAGTAAAATAGTAGGGCAAGAAATTAAAGTAGACAAAAAGAAAGAAGA
>NZ_BAAADA010000215.1:0-24068 GCF_039522005.1 Alkalibacterium indicireducens | reverse complement strand
GTAGGCAAAAACCAAAAGTCAAGTAATAAGCATAAAAATGTGAAAAAATTTAAAAAAAGAAAATAAGTGGAGGGAAAACTCAAAAGAGAAAACCCTAAATCCACTTATATAGAGCATCTATAGTTTCCTAGGTGTCTCTAACTCTATAAGGAGTGAGGTATTAAATGAAGAAAATATTACTGACAGTAACCCCCTTTGTGGATTATCCAGGGTCTATTCCCAATGAATTCGTATCTCGGCATCTTGCGAGGCAGCTTATTGAAGAAGGCTTCGATGTCCACATACTTGCAAATAAATCGCAAAGTAAAAACTGGCCAAAAGAAGCTAAGGTCATAAATGGAAGCATTACGAAACCTGACGATACTCCTCTGGCATTTGAAAATATAGATGCAGTATTTCTCGCAGGAGCTATTCCGGAAACTGTTTACGAAGCTGTAAATATGGCTAAAGAAGCTGGTGTAAAGAAAATAGTAACATTATCTTCACATGGTCCTGAAATAGAAATTCAATTTCCCCCCGACAGCTGGTATTGGTTAGCTATTGATGTGGTAGTTGAGCGTTCGGAGATTAAACATACGCGTATTGTTCCTTCAAATATTATGGCTTCTACTCTGGTTGGAGACCATTATTCAGCTGGTAAAAGTTGGGCAGAACATATAAGAGAAGATAGCCTAATTCAAGAGCCATACGTTCATACAAAAGTCCCTCTGATCCATGAAGAAGATTTAGCATTCGTAATTTCTAAAGAACTTCAACAAGTCAATTTATCTAATAAAACACTGCATGTTTATGGGCATTCTATAAGCCCTTTGGAGCGCAAAAAAATCCTAAGTGAAGTATTAAATAAAGAAATAAAATTCAAAGAATTAACCTCAGATGAGGCTTTTGAATACTTCCGCCAGGAAGGGCTTGATGAGTATGAAATCTCTCACAGATTAGGAGTACTTGAATCCATTTCAAATAACCCAGTTGAATTTAACTCTGAAATTACAAATATTATTAATAGACCTCTAAAAACATATTCTCAATGGGTTAAAGAGCATACTTCATTCTTGAATGGATAAACATAAAATAAATGGAAGGGTAATCGCATAACAGCACCTAATGCCCCACGAACGAGGCGCGATTGTTGAAGATCACATCAGAAAATGATCTAACTTTTTTAACAGGGGTCAGGTTCATGATGGCATTCAGGATCGTCGTTTTACCGACCCCGTTCACGCCGACGAGACAGCTGATTTCTCCTTTTTCGATCGTAAAGGACACGCCGTTCAGGACTTTTTTCCGTCCGAACTGTTTATGGATATCTTTAACTTCGATCATTTTTAAGCCTTCTTTCTATTTGCAAGTTCCTGTTCGATCATGGGCATCAGTTCTTCAAGATCCATGTCGATAGGGTCTATAGCGGAAACGAAGCGAGTGATCGCCTGGTTCAGCCATTCTTTTTTCAACTGATTAAGCACATTCGGATCTTCACTGATCCGGCTGGGTTTATTCGGTTCTGTAAAGATCAATCTCTGTTCCTCCATTTCGCTGTAGGCCCGCTGAACGGTGTTCGGATTGATTTTAAGCTGATTGGCCAGCTGGCGCCTCGACGGCATTTCAACCCCAGGTTTCAGCTCACCTGAGACAATCTGTTTCTTTAGATGGGTCATGACCTGAAGAT
Organism: Alkalibacterium indicireducens; assembly: GCF_039522005.1. Taxonomy (NCBI): domain Bacteria; kingdom Bacillati; phylum Bacillota; class Bacilli; order Lactobacillales; family Carnobacteriaceae; genus Alkalibacterium; species Alkalibacterium indicireducens. The sequence continues at coordinate 22,402 of NZ_BAAADA010000215.1, read as the reverse complement.
AGATAGGGTCACGCTTATTAAACGTTACACTCAAACTCAGGACTCCTTTCGACTGGTACTCATGAATCAATCCGTAGTGCTGGGATAGACGGCATGAGGGTAATGTACCGTGTGTACTAAGCAGGTAATACACTAGGTGTAAAAAAAGTAGAGCCGTCAGTTCTGGCTCACTGTTCAAAGTGTATTATATGCTTAATACAATTCAGGTGTCAACTATTTTTTTGCATTTATTTACAATGCCTATCCTTGCTCGTCACCTCGCACTTTTGATGTAGAAAAAAAGTCCCCGTCACTCAAAGGAGTAACAGAGACCGGTGAAGGCATTATTTACTTGACCGTGCTAATTTTCCGGATAGAATCGGTTTTTTTGACGCACCTGTCAGCTGACGTTTGAATGCGTAGTAGGATCCCAGTAGAGGGAACAGCGCTGCGACCCAGGCAAGCGGATTAGACAGCCCCACACCGACAAAGCCCAGTGACTGTGACAGAATCAGAGCAGCTCCGACACGTGCAAACAGCTCGAACAGTCCGGCAAGAGTTGGGGCAGTACTTTTACCTAATCCCTGAAGTGTATAGCGGTGAACGATCAGGATAGCCAGGAAGACATAGAATGTCGAGTTCGTCATGAAGTATAGGCGAGACATGTTAAGGATCTCGATATTTTCAGGTCCGACGAACAGCATAGCAATCTGTCGTCCGAAAATGACCAGCAGCGCACCGACTACAACACTGTAGCCTAATGTCACTTTCATTATTTTCTGTACACCTTCCCATACACGGTCCAGATTTCCGGCACCATAGTTCTGTGCGGTATAAGTGGCCATTGTGACACCGACAGCCATAAGAGGCTTGGTAGCCAGGGCATCGATTTTTTGAGCTGCAGTCGTTGCAGCAACAGCTTCAGGTCCAAGTGTGTTCAAAGTCATAGTAACAGCTATCATACCGATGGCAATAAGTGATGTCTGGAAGCCCATAGGGAAAGCAATAGAAGCATGTTCTTTGATCTGTCTGAATCCGGCAGTCCAGTCTTCTTTATGAATTCTGAACATAGGGACATTTTTTTGAATATAAACGAGACCGATCACGCCTGAAACGAACTGTGAGATGACTGTTGCCAGCCCGGCTCCTGCGACGCCCATATCGAAGACCAGGATGAAAACAAGGTCTAAAATAACATTCAGCACTGATGAAATGGCTAGAAAGACAAGTGGCGCTTTTGTATTTCCGATTGCTCTAAGCAGGTTGGATACCAAGTTGAAAAGAACAACTCCGCTTAGTCCCGCGAACATCATAGTCAGATAGTCATTAGCGTACCCGAACAGTTCCTGTGGTGTATTCATGAATTCTAGAATATTGCGTCGGAAAACAAGTGACAGAATGGTCAGCAAGACACTCACCGTACCTGCGATGATCACGCTGGCGGCAAGGTTTTCTCTGATCGCTTTTTCATCTTTTTTTCCGAAACGCTGGGCAGTCAGAACGGCCAGTCCGGAAGTTAATCCAATGGCCAGTCCCAAGACCAGAATGTTGATGCTGTTGGTTGACCCGACAGCAGCAAAGGCATTGACACCGATCGTCTGGCTGACAATGTACGTATCCGCCATCTGATACAGCTGCTGCAGTAAATTTCCTATTATTAATGGAAACGTGAAAAGTAAAATTAGTTTCAGTGGGTTTCCTTTAGTCATATCTTTGTTCATAAATAATTCCTCCTGTATAATGGCAAAACATGTTTAAAAGTGCTTATAGTAATTGTTTTCATCTGTTTTCCATTGATGAGTCTTTTGACTAGTATAGGTACTTATAAAAAATAAGCAAGGGATTAGGTCAGATAGTTGTGACAATTTGTTGAACACGTACAAAATGCCACAGTGACTGCGTTCTCATCGCTTTCATGGAAGGATTCGGGAATCTGCTTTAAATGTAGACGAATTATGAACCGGCCTTGCGATTAATCTGTCAGATGGATTAAGGAGCAGTAAAAGGAATTAAAGCGTTATGAAATTAGGAAAACACTCTCTTTTTTAAATGATTTTCAGTGTGTTATAATGATAACTGATGAATTCTGGAACAAGAGGCTGGGTAAAAGCCTCGATAGTCTGGTAAGATAACTGAATAACACAGTGAAATATAATGACTTTCAAGTCACACATACTAAAAATAGAATTGAAAAGACATGACATTAATGAAAAGAGTGAATAGGAATGAAGACTGATCATAAAGCGGTCGTTTTAGGGTGCAATTATTATATCGGGTTAAGCATCATCAGATGTCTAGGACAGCAGGGGATTCATGTAACAGGGGTCCACTATCAGGAAGAAGGCGCCTATGCATTTAAATCAAAGTATTTATCTGAGCGAGTGATTGCCCCTCACCATGAAAAAGAGGCAGAACAGTTCAAGAACTTTCTGATTGCATATGCTAAAAAGCAGACACACAAGCCAGTTTTGTATCCCACGGCAGACCCGTTTGTTCTGCTGATCGATAAATATTTTGATGAACTGAAAGAATACTACTTGTTCAACCAGACCCAGAAGGGCTTCTGGAGCGATATCATCGACAAGGACAAATTGTATCTGCTGGCGGCAGAGCATAATGTACGTGTACCGAAAAGCTTCAGCACAGATGATGAACACCTCATTGAAAAAGTCGAAAGCGAACTGGGATACCCATGCATCATCAAGCCGTTCGATTCGTCGACCTTCGTTTCTACATTCAGACGCAAGCTGTTTAAAATCAATAATAGAGAAGAGCTTCTTGAAAAGCTGGAAGCAGTGAAGGAAAAAAATATCGATGTCGCTGTCCAGCAGCTCATTCAGGGGTTCGACGATCATATGTATACCTTTGATGCTTACCTGAACCAGGATGCAAAAGTGACACACTGGCTGACAGCACAAAAGCAGAGGCAGTACCCGATCAACTTCGGTGCGTCTGTTTACATCAAGCAGACTCATGTACCGGAACTGGCAGAAATAGGCATTCCGTTCCTCGAAGGTATCGGCTATAAAGGTTTTGCGGAAATTGAGTTCAAGAAAGACGAGCAGACAGGAGAATATTACCTGATTGAAATCAATGCCCGGACCACGAACTTTAATCAGATGCTTGCAGAATTGGGCTTCAATATGCCGCTGCTGGCATACAAAGAACTGACAGGACAACCGATAGGAGAGCAGACTCTGGAGGAAACGACAGGATACGGCTTCCACTACATGTATGAAGACTTACATGCCACACGAGCATATCTGGCGTCCAAGCAGCTGTCAGTCGGTCAAATTGCTAAAACGTACACAGATAAACGAGTGGGAGCAATATGGGATCGTAAAGATCCAAGACCAGGATTCGCTTATCTAGGTGTTCTTTTGGGTAAAGTGAAGAAGAAGCTGTTTTAAGAAAAAGTGAGTGAGCTGTCAAGGATCAGCTTATTAAAAAGGAGAAACAATACATGCGCTTATCAGAATTACTTGAATCGATAACACTCATCGATTCTATAAATCAAAACGATGTTGAGATTGATAAAATAGCCTATCACTCTGGAGAGGTCGAGTCCGGCACATTGTTTGTCTGCATTAAAGGGTATCAGACTGATGGACATGAATATGCTACAAAAGCTGTGGAGCAAGGGGCTGCGGCTCTAGTTGTCGAACGTTTTATTCCTGATCTTGATGTCCCTCAATATAAGGTAGAAAACAGCCGTCAGGCTCTGGCTGCACTTGGGGACCGTTACTATGATCACCCATCGAAAGATTTCACAGTGATCGGAATAACAGCGACGAATGGAAAAACTTCTACTTCGTTCATGACCAATTCTATTTTGGAAGAGAACAAGCTGAATACTGGGCTTATCGGGACAGTCATGGTCAAGTACGGAAAAACTGTTGTACCGAGTGTGCTGACGACGCCTGAGTCTCTGGATCTTCATGGATATTTTGCAAAAATGAGACAGGAAAATATATCTCATGTCACTATGGAAGTATCTTCTTCGGCGCTGGACCTAAGTCGAGTAGGGAATGTGGATTTTGATATCGTGGCTCTGAACAATATCAGTCGGGAGCATATTGATTTACATGGCTCTTTTGAAGAGTACTATAATGCTAAAGCAAGTCTGATCAGAGAAGCCGGATCAGGTCAGTTTGCTGTTTTAAATCTTGATGATGACTATTCGGCATCCTTAATCAGTCAGACAGAGGCCTACGTAGTGACTTACGGCTTGAAAGATGATTCCGGGCACTTATACTGCTCAGATCTGGATATTGCGAGCGGGAGAGGCTCCTTTAGAGTGGAAGTTAGAAAACCGTTCAAGACGATCACGGGCAGGACGATTGAACAGACCAGTTTCAGAATAGACTTGTCTGTAGCAGGCTATCACTCTGTGTATAATGCAATGGCGGCGGTCACTATCGGTCTAATCAGTGGCGTGGACATTGAGACAATACAGTCCGGAATAAGCAATTTCAAAGGTGTTGAACGTCGATTCCAGTTCATATATGAAAATGATTTTAAGATCGTGGATGATCATTTTGCAAATGCAGGGAACATAGATGTTACCCTTGAGACTTTGACCAAGATGGATTACAAGACACTTCACATTGTTTATGCGATCAGAGGAAGCCGTGGTGTGACAACTAACCGTGAAAATGCTGAGGCTTTAGCTAAGTGGGCGCCTAAATTAGGTCTGGAAAAAGTTATTGTATCTCTGAGCGAATCCCATGTCATTGATAAAGATGATGTACTTCCTGAAGAGCTTGAAGCCTTTAAAGAAGAAATGGACAAAGTTGGTGTGGAAATCGAACTGCACAAGGAAATGCCGGATGCACTCCAGTCAAGTCTGAAGCAAGTACAGAAAGGGGATGTCATCCTTCTTGGCGGGGCACAGGGAATGGACTTTGGAGCCAAATATATTCTTCATCAGCTGGTTGAAATGAGACCGGAACTCGATAAAGAATCGGTGCTGAAGCCCTTGACTCAAAGAGTAGCTGGAATAGATGAATCCTTCCTTGATAAGGAACGTAAATAGTAAAGCATTGAGGGTTAGTGAATCCCTTCATCAGGAGCATACAAAAAAACCGAAAGAACCTTTGTACATTGGACAAAAGATCTTTCGGTTTTGCTTTATACACTGGAAATTAATTCCTACTGGTGAATTATTTTAATTTTGAGGAAGCAAAAGTCGTTTCCAGATCTGACATGTCGTTTTCTTCTTCCAGAGTGATGGCCATGCGACCGGACAAGGTTCGTTTAGTTGAGCGGTATGCCATTACCAGAGGAACGAAGGCCGCAAACCAGGCCAGCGGATTGGCAATGGCAGCACCTATGAAACCTAGCGGGATGGACAGGAAGGCTGCTGCACCTATACGCGCCAGTAGTTCACCTATACCGGCAACAGTAGGAGCCAGGCTGTTTCCAAGTCCTTGAAGCGTGTGTCTGTATATGAAAAGAACAGACAGGACAGCATACAATGTAGAATTCGACAGGAAATAGAACTGAATCATGCGTAAAACTTCCGCAGGGGCATCAACACCGACGAACAAGGTTGCCAGATTTCGTCCCCATATCATCAGTAGAATACCGATCACGATACTGTAGACGACACTCATTTTTACAGCTTTATCGACACCGTACCAGACACGATTCAGTTTTCTGGCACCGTAGTTCTGAGCGGCATAGGTGGACATCGTCACCCCGAAGGACTGCAGGGGAAGGACAGCAACAGCATCGATTTTTTGAGCAGCTGTATAGGCAGCCACTGCAGTAGCTCCCAGCTGGTTCAATGTGATGGTGATTGCCACAGAACCGATTGCGATAATCGAATACTGAAAACCGTAAGGCAGACCGATTCGTAGATGCTCTTTAAATTCTGCAGCACTGAGTTTCCAGTCTTCCTTATGAATTCTGAGAATGGGCACTTTCTTCCATATATAAAGCAGACATAGCACACTTGAGGTGATCTGAGCAGTTACCGTCGCCAGAGCAGCCCCTCTGATACCGAGATCGAACACCAGGATATAGGTATAATCCAGAATGATGTTCAGAAGAGAAGTAATGATAAGAAAATAAAGCGGTGTTCGGCTGTCACCAATGGCACGCAGAAGATTGGCCAGATAGTTGAACATGATCACTGCACCGATTCCTCTGAACAGGACATTCAGATAATCGTAGGCATACGCATAGGTTTCTTCAGGCGTCTGCATGATCGTAAGTATTTCTTCAGTAAAAGTCGTCGTCAGTATAGTCAGTACCACAGCGATAGTTACACTGATTATCAGGCTGGTTGCCAGATTCTGTCTCAGGCTTTTTTCATCTTTACGACCGAAACGTTGAGCGGTGATCACCGCCAGCCCGGCTGTAATCCCGATCGCCAGTCCAAGTATCAGAAACTGGAGACTGAGAGTTGAGCCAATGGCAGAAAATGCCGTGACTCCGATCGTCTGACTCACGATGAAGGCATCCGCCATATTATAGAGCTGCTGAAATAAATTACCGATTAATAAAGGGATCATAAATCCAATAATCAGTTTCACCGGATTTTCCTGGGTCATGTCTTTTTTCACATGTCATCCTCCTAGCTGTAAATGAACAGCGCATGACAAAGTGTCACTTTTTACGCGTCATCGATTCCGTATAATTAAATTAAGTACCCAGTAATTATAGCCAGAAAAAATATAATTACAATAGAAAGCGACAAAATAATTTAAAATATGTAGGGACCTTTAAAGTTAAGCGGATAAAGCAACTTAGGTATGAATGTATGAAAGATTTTGCTATACTCGTTTTGACCATATAATTAGTAAGCTGATAATATCTGTATGACCATAAAGCCACGGTACATAGGATCACAGAAGTAGCAGCACAAATAACTTAAGAAGTGCAAGTAGCAAGTATATTATAGAAGAAGAGGGATCCGTCAATGAATGAACGAATAACTAAATCGATAAAAGCAGATAGCCTGCGTGCACTGAAAAAACTCATAAATATTCCGTCTGTCAATACAACCAACGGGAATGAACGATCTTTTCCTCCTTTTGGAAAAGGCATCGATGCAGCTTTGAAAGAAACGCTCAACATTTGTGACAAGCTGGGGATGGATACCTTCTATGATCCTGAGGGCTTCTACGGCTATGCAGATTATGGAGACGGTGAAGAGACGTTAGGTATTCTCTGCCATTTGGATGTCGTGCCTGAAGGAGACAAAGAAAAATGGGATAGTGATCCGTTTACAGCAACAGAGCAGGATGGTGCGGTCTACGGCAGGGGAACTCAAGACGATAAAGGTCCGACGATTGCTGCTTTATATGCATTGAAAGCTCTTATCGATGCTGAAGAGACCTTCAGCAGAAAAGTCCGCTTTATTTTCGGAACTGATGAAGAAACCTTGTGGCGATGCATGAAAATGTACAAAGCGCATGAAACGATGCCGGACCTTGGATTTGTGCCTGACGGGACCTTTCCTCTTACTTATGCGGAAAAAGCGTTGCTTCAAGTCACTCTGACTGGACCTGGTGCAGCAAAAATGGAGGTCCACTGCGGAGAATCACCAAATGTTGTACCGGATACTGCTGAGTATTCGGATGGTCAAGTCGACCAGCTTTCTGCAGTGTTTGATCAGATGGATGTGCCTTACACAGTAGAAGATAATAGAATCATTGTACATGGGAAAAGTGTGCACGCGAGTCAGGCTCAGGATGGAAAAAACGCGATCGCCCTTCTCGCAAAAGGACTGGTAGGTTTCCAGCCTCATCCGGCAGTCTCATTCATCGGAGAAAAAATAGGAGTGGAAACAAACGGCTTCACTCTGTTCGGAGAAGTTAGAGATGATATCTCCGGCGAGCTCACGCTCAACGTCGGTAAGCTTGAAATCAATGATAATTATTCTGAAGTGGTGCTGGATATACGTATCCCCGTCACGCACGATAAGCAGAGAATCGAAACAGCGTTGAAGGAAGCCGTAGAATTATACGGCCTAGAATACAAGGAATTCGATTATTTGCCGTCTCTCCATGTCCCAGTTGAAAGTGACCTGGTTCAGACCTTGCTCGACCTTTATAAAGACAAAACAGGTGATGATTCAGAACCGACGTCAACTGGAGGAGCGACTTATGCAAGAGCGATGCCTAACATGGTTGCTTTCGGCGCTCATTTCCCGGGGCAGGAAAGTCTGGCCCATCAGGAAAATGAGCATATTACTCTGGACGACTTCTATACTGCCATGGATATTTATTCAGAAGCGATTTTTCGTCTAGCTTGTGTGAACTGACTAGACTTAAAATTTATTGACAATCAGATTACAGTTTGACTTTTTTTGGGACATATCGCTTTCTCTCGTTTTATAATGATACTATAATAATATTACGTTTTTAGTTGTATGTTTTTGTAATTTTATTATATTATTGCACGGTTTCAGGTCTGGAGTGTTTAAAATGAGTGAAAAATCGATTTATCTGCCTCTTCAGAATATAGAGGTTAATGCCAATACATTAAAAATTATAGCAATAGTCGCTATGTTCGTTGACCATTTTTCTCGCCTTGTCACTGAATTCGGCAGCTCCGAACGCTGGATTGCCCATCTAGCGGGAAGGCTGGCTGCGCCCTTGATCTGTTATTTAATAGCTGAAGGGCATCATTATACATCAAACAAAAAGAGATACATTTTCAGGCTGTTTATTTTTGCAATCGTTTCTCATGTGCCATATAACTTGTACTTTGGACTTGGAATGTTCAGCGCTACAAGTGTAATCTGGACTCTCATGCTGGGAGTCATTGCACTAGCCGTGATAACAAAAGAGGATTGGAATGTATTAGTGAGAATGACTCTTCTGGGCATGGTCTTTATTTTCTCGATGCCTTCCAACTGGCACTATATCGGGGTTTTGTGGATCATTGTTTTTGGTCTCTTCAGGGAGTATCCTAAACTGAAAGTTGTTATCTTTGTGCTAGTTGCACTAGTTTTTTACATTCTACCCGGACTGCAGGACATGGGTCTCTATGCCAGCTACCGGTTCGGGGTACTGCTGACCATTCCTTTTTTTTGGTGGTACAACAATAAACCTGGCATGCGTAATGCCTTTACTAAATGGGGATTCTACTGGTTCTATCCCCTTCATCTGCTGCTGCTTTTTGCAATCAGACTGCTGATGGGATGACCAAAGTCAATGTCTATAGTCAGGACGAGCTGGACCCGATGCCTAAAAATGGGAAATAGGAGTTTAGAATTTGAACAGAAAAGAAACCGTATTGAAAACTGTTATCGCACTTCTAAGCTTGCTGATAGTAGCCGGAATAGTTTTCCTGATAAGCAGAACACTTAGTACGAACGATGTTGAGGAGGAAGAACAGGAAAGGCAGAGAGAACAAGTTGTAGAAGATCCTGTGGACACACCCCCTTCACTTCCTATATTCTATAATGATGTGTTTGAACTGCCTGTAATTGGAGCAGCCGGCTATACATCAATAGAAGAAGATCTATACGGGGCGCCGGACCCCACCTCTGAAATTTTTGCTGTTCTGCTGCCTGGAACGCCCTTTGAAATAAGAGCGGAATATGAAGACTGGTGGATGATCAGAACGGAAAACGAGGAAGGCTGGATCAGACACCAGGCAGCATTTATCAATATGCCTGATATTGCCCCCTCGATTGTCTATGATCATGCAAACAGCTATTCCTCGCTATTCATGTCTTCCTATATTGAGATCCCGGATGTCACTGGAGAGTCGATCAGTAATATGATCGACTTCAACGACCGTCTGAACAGAGAAGAATTTATATTTCCAATTTTATACAGTACGGCGCAGAAACTGTTTCAGGCTCAGCAGCTTGCTATGCTGAATGGAGAAACACTCGTCCTTTATGAGTCATTTCGTTCACAAGAAAACAGTGTGCTGGTCAGAGAATCTCTGGTAGAACTTATTGAAGAAAATGAAGAAGTAGGAGCGGGTGTGACAGAGGCACCTTGGAGTATCGGCTGGTTCATTCATTCAGGTATCTCCAATCATAACCGGGGAGCAGCTGTAGATATCAGTCTGGCTCAGGTGAACGAGGTTTCTGAGCGTGTAGTTGGGGATTACCTGTTTATGGAAGTGACTGATTATACTGAGTACGAGATGCACACCCCGATGCACGAATTGAGTGTCGATTCAGCTATTTTTGAGGAACCGATAAGCTCGTTGGATCGGGATGGATGGCGTGAACTGGACATTCATCCTGATGCGTCTGAGCATGCTGTGAGGCTGCAGGAATATATGGTTGGAGGAGGATTCACTCCTCTTGCTTCAGAATGGTGGCATTTCAATGACCTGGATATTCTTGAACTACTAGGTCCGGATGCCAGTACAGGAGATTTCGATATCAGTCGGACAATCAATAGTCAGCCTAAATGGCAGGATGTGCAGGAAAATATTGATTGAGACTGCTGGTTTTGAGTACAAACAATTTAGAAGGCCAGTAAAAACAGGTGAAATGAAAATCTGAAGTCAGTTCCCAAATACTAGTTAATGAAAAGAGTGAAACTAATTATATGGAACCAAATGTAATCGGTGTGCTGGGAGGGATGGGCCCGCTTGCTACAGCCAGTTTCTTTAGAAAAATCATCGAAGAAACCGAGGTCACTAAAGATCAGGATCATTATCGTGTGATTATTGACAGTAATCCGAAAATACCTGACCGAACAAAAGCCATTCTGTACGGGGGAGAATCTCCTCTATCTGAAATGATAAATACAGCACAGAATCTTGAAAAATCTGGGGCCACTGTACTGGCTATGCCTTGCATTACAGCGCACTACTTTCATGAAGAAATACAGAAGCATGTTTCCATTCCCTTTTATCATGTCCTTCAAGGATTAGATGAGTATTTAGCGGATAACTTTGCTTCTGTTACTAAAATAGGCGTGCTTTCTACAACAGCAACGAAAGAAACAGAACTTTTTCAAACGTACATTAAAAGCAAATCCGTTCTATTCCCCGATCAGTCGGTACAGGAAGAGAAAGTCATGCGGGCAATTTTCGGTGAGAACGGAATCAAACAGGGAAACAACGGCGAGTATCCAAAACAGTTGCTTAAAGAAGCAGCGGATCAGCTGATCGATGAGATGGGCTGCGAGCTGATCATTGGGGGATGCACAGAAGTGGAACTGGTCCTGGGATCAGACGATCTGAGTGTGCCTTTCATCGATCCGATGAGAGCGGCAGCGAGGATGCTGACAGGAAGATAAAAAACAAATCGTAGAATGCTGTAGTGATAATACACGTCTGCGTAAGAGTATAGGTAAATTAAGGAGATCTTAAAGTGAAATGGAGAGAAATAATACATCAGATTGAAGGTATCGAAACAGATGATGATCTGAATACTATTGAAATAGCAGGAATCAATGAACGGGCAGACAGAATAAGCGAAGGAGAAATTTTTGTCGCCATCAAAGGATTTCAGAAAGATGGACATGATTTCATTGACCAGGCTATTGATAATGGGGCAGCTATGATCATCGGGCAGAAACCTGTGACGGGGTTATCTGTCCCGTATGTTCAGGTGGAAGATTCCAGAAAAATGCTCGGAACACTGGCTGCAAGTTATTATGGCTATCCTTCAAGAAGTAAGTTAGTGATTGGAGTGACCGGAACGAATGGTAAAACTACGACGGGGCTCTTCACTACGCATCTGCTGAGAAAAGCAGGTTATACGGTCTCCTTCTTTGGAACGGTATTTAATGAAGTGAACGGCAGACGGGTGGACAGTTCATTAACTACTCCAAGCGCTTCGGAAATTCAGAAATTTCTGGCTGAATCAGATGACGAAACAGTCGTAATAGAGGTGTCTTCACAAGGTCTGCAGCAGCACCGGATGGAAGGAATGCTCTTCGATTATGGTCTGTTCACCAATCTCCAGCATGACCATCTGGACTATCATAAAACAATCGAAGAGTACTTTTCAGCAAAAAAGAAGCTGTTTTCATTTCTTAAACCCGGAGGGAAAGCTGTCATCAATATCGAAGACACATGGGGGAAAACTCTGAAAGACCTTCTTCTCGAAGAGGACATAGAGGTTCTGACAGTAGGAGAGTCAGATGAGGAGAACACTCATTTTACATTCCGTGCTGAAGGAGAGAGCGAACTCCTGATGGATGGGAAGACAGTTAAAGTGGATGCGCCGTTACCAGGCAAGCACAATCTGCTCAACTTAGCCATGGCAGGAACTGTAGTGAAAGATATAGGACATGATATCAGTAATCTGAATGAAATGATCAAAGACCTCGAGCCTATTCCAGGACGGTTTGAAGTGTATACAATAAAGGATGACGTCAAGGCGATCATTGACTATGCGCATACGGCTGAAGCGCTAGAGGCAGTCTTATCAACATGCAGGAGCTTGTATCCTGATCATAGAATATGCCATATTTTTGGCTTCAGAGGCAGTCGTGATCATTCCAAACGTGAGAAAATGTTCGATGCGTCCGTTTCAGGAAGCGACTGCACTCTTATGACACTGGATGATCTGAATGAAGAACCGGAAGAGATCATGAAAAACAGCTATATGAAGCTGGCACTGAAGCATCCTGAAGATAAAGTGAAGGTAATCATGGACCGGACGATGGCCGTCAAACAAGTCATTGACGAAGCAGAAGAAAAGACGCTTATTATTCTTACAGGAAAAGGACATGAAAAGTACACAAGCACCTTTAACCTCTCCACCCATACGGATAAAGAGACAATCGACTACTTTGTAGACTATTATTCATTTTAAACTGAGAGTTTATCTTTCCATCACAGGTCAGTTGACCAGGGTAAGGTAAACTTTTTTTCTATGCCTTTCTGGGATGAGTGTTGAAGTTGGTCTGTCTGGAAGGGGGGGTAATACAGACTGGGTACGGGCTAGCAGTGGAACTCGAAGAAGAGACGAACCTGAGTTGAGGAGCAAACGCGATAGCCCCGGAACTCGAATGGAAAATCGTAACTGAGTTCAAATGCAATCACTTTATGCTTTAAGTTTGAGAGGAGAGAACCCGTTAAAACGGGTTTTGACTACTTAATGAAACAGAGTAATCCTAAAAATAACTAATCTCTGGACATTATATATCTGAAAACAGATCAGCTACTAAAGATTATAAGAGAGGTAAAAAAAACCTTGACATCTATAGACTACAATTGTAAACTATAAATACGAACCAACGTTTACAATTGTAATCATAGGAGGGGTAAGATGAAGGACATACAAATTTCCCCGTCAGAATGGGAAGTAATGAGAGTCGTCTGGACGACGCATCCCATTACAAGCAAGGAAATCAGCCGTATCCTCAATGAAAAGAAAGACTGGAAACTAGCTACTACAAAGACACTTATTGGACGTCTGGTGAAAAAAGGGATGCTGACAACGGCGCAGAACGGTCGTCAGTACGACTACTCGCCAGCTGTTACAGAAGATGAAAGTCTGAAGGAAGCATCAGAGCATCTATTGAACCAGGTCTGTACTAGAAAAGTAGGCGAGCTTATCGAAATGATGCTTGAGAGCAGAACACTTAGCATTAAGGACCTGGAATCGCTGGAAAAAATTATTCAAATGAAAAAAGAGAATGCTCCTGAAGTGGTAGCCTGTGGATGCATTACCGGCCAGTGTACATGTAGTTAAAAGAGTGAGCGAGAAATAAGACAACTGGATAGTTGCGCTCGTTTCATTAAGAACAAAACCGAATCAGGAGGAGAAAATAATGGATTTAAAATCATATCCGGTCGAAGGCATGACCTGTGCGTCATGTGCCTCGACTGTAGAGAAGACGGCTAGAAAGGTCTCAGGTGTCGTCGAAGCATCAGTCAATCTGGCTTCCGAAAAACTGACTGTAAAGGTAGATGAAACAAGCTTTGATCCGAAAGAACTGGAACAGGAGATCGATGCATCTGGTTATACTGTAGTCATGCCTCAGGCTGTCAACGCAACCTTTAATATCGAAGGGATGACCTGTGCCTCATGTTCTGCGACCGTAGAAAAAACGGCATCCAGACTTGAAGGGATGGTTTCGGCGTCAGTCAATCTGGCCTCAGAAAAAATGAATGTCACATACAATCCGCTTAAACTTTCTGTGAGAGACATAGAAGATGCGATCAATCAGACGGGATACAAAGCTATCCCGAAAGAAGAGGATGAAGTAGAGGTAGACGGACCTACAGAAGAAGCGAGTGAGTCGAAAGAAGAGGTGCTCAAGCGTCGAGTCATCTGGACTGCTATTTTTACCGTACCACTTTTTTACGTATCAATGGCTCCGATGATCGGCATCATGCTTCCAGGACCGATCGATCACATGGCTAATCCGATTCCTTACGCTCTGCTTCAGTTGATCTTGACGATTCCTGTGATGTGGCTGAGTCGTTCGTATTTTGAGCAAGGGTTCAAAACCTTATCGAAAGGACATCCTAACATGAACTCCTTGATCTCGCTTGGGACGGTAGCTGCCTTCGTATATAGTGTAGCTGCCACTTATGCAATCATAGTGGATGGAGCAGATCTGGCGATGATGCTGTACTACGAGACAGCGGCTGTGATTCTGGCGTTCCATACACTGGGCATGTATCTGGAAGAGCGCTCCAAAGGGAGAATGTCTGAGGCGATCCAGAAGCTGATGGATCTGGCACCGAAGACAGCCCGCATCGTTCATAATGGCGAAGAAGAGGAAGTGGCGGTCGAAAGCGTCTCTCCAGGAGATATTGTCCGCGTTCGTCCGGGAGAGAAAATGCCTGTAGATGGTGTGATCATAAAAGGGAGGACATCCGTAGATGAATCCATGCTGACAGGGGAGAGCATGCCAGTTGAAAAGAGTGAAGGGGACGACATCATCGGTGCCAGCATGAATAAGAACGGATCGATTGATTATCGGGCAACTAAAGTTGGAAAAGATACCACCTTGTCCCAGATCATAAAGCTGGTCGAAGAAGCTCAAGGGTCAAAGGCGCCTATTGCCAAATTGGCTGATATTATTACCGGCTATTTTGTACCGATCGTTATGGTCCTGGCCCTCATTTCCGGGTTGGTATGGCTTGTAGCTGGCCAGAGCTTTATTTTTGCTCTGACTATTCTAATTTCCGTTCTGGTTATTGCCTGTCCATGTGCTTTGGGTCTGGCGACTCCAACTGCAATCATGGTCGGAACGGGTAAAGGAGCGGAACATGGGGTGCTGATCAAGAGCGGGGATGCACTGGAAACGATTCATAATGTCCAGACTATTGTCTTCGACAAGACTGGGACGTTGACTGAAGGAAAACCTGTTGTGACGGATGTCTTCGTTACTGAAGGCACTGACTGGTCAGAAGAAGACCTGTTAGCTTTGGCAGCTTCTGCAGAAAAAGGCAGTGAGCATCCATTAGGTGAAGCAATAGTTAAGGAAGCAGAAGAAAAGAACCTGAAGCTGCAGGAGGCGACTGATTTTGAAGCCATTCCGGGTCAGGGACTGACAGCTGAAGTGGACGGCATACGCCTTTATTTCGGGAACAAAAAATTGATGACGGAACAGTCTTTCGAGTATAATCAGATTGAAGCACAGGCAGATACTTTTGCGGATGAAGGAAAAACACCGATGTATCTGGCAGTCAACGGAAAGATTGCAGGGATTATCGCTGTCGCAGATACACTAAAAGAAAATAGTGTGAAAACAGTCCAGTTACTTCAGAAGCAAGGAATCGAAGTAGCGATGATCACAGGTGACAACACTCGTACCGCTAATGCAGTGGCTCAACTTGCCGGTATCGACCGTGTACTGAGTGATGTGCTTCCGGAAGACAAAGCCAATGAGGTGAAAAAACTTCAGGATGAAGGAAAGAAAGTAGCCATGGTCGGGGATGGTATCAATGATGCACCGGCGCTGGCTCAGGCCGATATCGGTATTGCAATCGGTTCTGGAACGGATGTTGCTGTAGAGTCTGCCGATGTCGTTCTGATGAGAAGCGATGTAAAAGAAGTGCTGACGGCTATTGAACTAAGTAAGGAAACATTGAAGAATATCAAGCAGAACTTGTTCTGGGCTTTCGCCTATAACGTAATTGGTATTCCGATTGCCATGGGCCTGCTGTTCCTGCTGGGTGGTCCACTTCTCAATCCGGTATTTGCGGCAGCTGCTATGAGTTTCAGTTCTGTTTCAGTTCTGCTGAACGCCTTGAGACTTAAAAAGTTTGCACCAACTTGGACACAGGCTAGTTAATCAGTAAATCGTATAAATTTGAAGGAGAGATTATTTATGAAATATACAGCAATAGTAGAAGGCATGAACTGCAATGGCTGTGCGAATTCAGTAAAAGCTGCATTCACACAGGTCGAAGGGGTTCAGGAAGTACAAGTAAAACTGGATACCAAAGAAGCAGAAATCGTTTCCGGGACGGAAGTATCTGAAGAGAAGCTCAAAGAAGCTTTAGCTGATACCACATACACTGTTGTTTCTGTTACCTCTTAATAAAATAAAGTCTGAGGGCTGTCCATAAAGCGTCAATGTGGACAGCCTGTTTCTTTTTATAATATGAGAACACTTTCAAAAATGTTATTCTTTCAGTCAAAATTGCTTACAGATACTAAAAAATAGTGTATCATTAAATCATCTCTATCAGATTGATAAATGGAAAACTATAAGCTGAACTAAAACTAGATACTTTTAAAGAAGGTGAAAGAATGAAAAAAGGTAAAGCATACGTACCATTTAGATTCAAATTATCACCCATCAAAAAAATGGCTATGATTCATTTTCATAAAAATCCGGATAGTGAATATGAGGCCTTCGAACTTCATTATATTAGCGGAGAACCATGGGGGGAAGGGTTCAGAGTTCTTGCCTGGCGTACTGATGGATACAGAGACTCATATGTACAGGATACGTTGACTATTTCTGAAGACGAAGAGATCTTGTCTATAGGCGGTAAAGGTCTAAAGGAACGGTACACTGTGGAGTTTGATGAAGGCTATTTTGAACATGCCAACGGTCAGCTGGATGCCGGCTTTGTTTTCAACGACAAATTGGGGCGCCGTATCGTGCTCTATGTCGATGAAAGAGTTGACAAGGACACTAAACCATTGACCTGGCTCCCGTCTGTAGGGAATCATATCCAGGAGCCTCACTCTATGCCTCTCTTTTTCCTGTATAATTTTGACTTCGCCAGAAAAAGAGATACTGAAATTTTCCTGTCTATCGACGGACAGGTAGTCGAAGTCGATCCCTTTGCTTTTCCCAAAGACTTTCAGGCGCGTTATTATGTTGAATTCTCGACTGATTCGGTCGTTACGAATTTTAATGAAGCTGGAAGATATACTCTGGAACAGGTACAGATCGATGAGGATGGCATTGCTAGAGGTGAACATAATACCTATCTTTATGAAACAACGAAAAATGATTTATATAAACTTAAGCGTATCACCGTGGATCACGAAACTAATCCTGTAGAAGTAACCTTCGATCCGGCATTCCCTAATCATCAGGAAGTCAAAGAAGGCCGACCGATTTACGGGGAGTTCAAGATCGTTCCTTCAGGAGAAGCCGGGTTCTTGAAAGGGAAATACAATGTAGTCCATCAGCAGGGGAAAGCAGTCATCAATTTATCTTTTCCGGAAAACTGGAATACACCTAAAGGGGCAAACATTGAGCGTGTCATCAACAGCATGACGCCTAACATCAAGTCATGGTACCGCACGTATCAGTGTACACAGGTAGTTAAACTGGAAAATATGGATACAACGGTTCAATGGAAACGTATCGATCCGGATAGACGTACGCTTTATTGATCAGGCAAAAAGGGGAGACAGCTGACGCGATTGCCGGCTGTCTTTTTGACGTTTCTAGAGTCGTGAACAGAACCAGACGTGCCGGTCGACGAGTTTGAACAAAAAAAGTGTATAACCAGGATAAAAAATAATATAGGCTTACACTAAGAGGATATTAGCTATCAGGGTAATCAGATAGAAAGGAAAGATAATATGAAAATTTTAGTGACGGGATTTGATCCTTTTGGAGGAGAGAAAATAAATCCGGCATATGAAGCAGTCAGACGATTGGATTCGGGAATTGCAGGAGCTGAAATCATCACTATGGAACTGCCGACCGTGTTTCATAACTCTTCAGAAGTTCTCAGGGAAAAAATTGAAGAGACTGATCCGGATGTAATTCTCTGTGTCGGGCAGGCTGGAGGACGTTACAGTGTTACGCCCGAACGTGTAGCAATCAATATAGATGACGCCCGAATTCCAGATAATAAGAGCAATCAGCCGATCGACGAACCGATTCAGCCAGATGGACCGGCAGCTTATTTCAGCACGCTTCCTGTCAAAGCCATGGTAGAGAAAATGAGGCAGGCCGGTGTGCCGGCGAGTGTGTCAAACAGTGCCGGAACGTTTGTCTGCAATCATATCATGTATCAGCTGCTCCACATCATCGAAAAGGACTTTCCAGAAAAGACCGGGGGATTCGTCCATGTTCCCTTCATCCCGGAGCAGGTCGTAGACAAGCCGAATCTACCGTCTATGCATCTTGAAGATATTATCCGGGCATTAACTGTGGGAATCGAAGCGATCGTCATGTATCATGGTAAAGAGGATATGAAAGAAACGGGTGGGACGATTCACTAAAGAGAAGGAAGAGAAGGGTTCACTCTCTTCTCGTACATAAGCGGGAGAAGGTAAGTATGCTTACTGGAATTGGATTGCTATTATTATTTGGATACATAGGAGGGAAACTTGTCTCCAGGACTAAACTGCCGCCGTTGATAGGGATGCTTCTTGTCGGAATGGCTTTAGGACCATATGTCCTGGACTGGCTGGACAGCGATCTTTTGACCGTCTCTCAGGATATACGAACCTTTGCTCTGATCGTCCTCCTGCTGAGAGCCGGCTTGGGTATTAAAAAAGATCAAATCAAGCAGGTTGGAACGATCGCCTTGAAAATCAGCAGTATTCCCTGCTTTCTCGAAGGTTTGACCATAACTGCCTTGGCGTATTATCTGCTTAACTTTTCATTTGCTGAAGCCGGAATGCTCGGGTTCATTATAGCCGCTGTGTCCCCGGCAGTCGTTGTGCCGAGCATGCTCGATCTGAAAGAAAAAGAATACGGGGAAGACAAACAGGTTCCGACCTTGCTCCTTGCCGGGACATCAATTGATGATGTATTTGCCATTACCTTGTTTACCTTCTTTCTTGGACTGGGGACCAGTGGCCAGGATACATCGATTGCTTTTGAGCTGGCCTCCATTCCGTTCAGTATAATCGCAGGCATGATGGGTGGGGCAGTCATTGCTCTTCTGGCGACATTCCTGTTCAAGCAGTTCGATAAGAAATACGTCGAGAAACTATTGCTGCTTTTAGCTGCAGCGATTTTGTTTGTTGAATGGGGCGAGCATGTCGGGATTGCCAGTCTTCTAGGAGTCATGACGCTAGGCTTTATTCTGCTTGAACGCATCCCCAATCATACAGCTCACTTTACCCAGTCTCTAGCCGGGCTGTGGATCTTCCTGCAGATTTTACTTTTTGCACTGGTGGGTGCCGAAGTGAATATAGAGGTGGCTTTGGAAGCAGGGGTGACCGGTCTATTAATCATCGCACTTGGACTGGTTGGACGCAGCATCGGTGTCTGGTTTGCAACAATGAATACCCCACTTAATAAAAAGGAAAGACTGTTCTGCATGATTGCGTACACGCCTAAAGCTACTGTTCAAGCTGCCATGGGTGGGATCCCTCTGGCTATGGGTGCAAGTCAGGGCGCGACGATTCTAGCCTTGGCTGTCCTATCTATCATTGTCACAGCGCCACTTGGTGCAGCGGCGATTTATGCAACTGCTCCGAAACTGCTGACTAAAGGAAAAAATAAAAATTCAAAAAAGATTTGACAAA
The DNA here is from genome assembly GCF_039522005.1 of Alkalibacterium indicireducens. NCBI lineage: Bacteria > Bacillati > Bacillota > Bacilli > Lactobacillales > Carnobacteriaceae > Alkalibacterium > Alkalibacterium indicireducens. The sequence goes on along the minus strand of NZ_BAAADA010000215.1, from coordinate 2,571 downwards.
GTATTCTGAAGTAAGTATAGTAATAATCAAGTTCTTGAAAATGAGAAAAACAGAAGAAAACAGTGTGAAAAGAAAAGTACATTTAGGACGTCTTCTCAGAGAGCCTGTAGTGGTGGGAGCAGGTAAGAAAGAATAAATGGAAAATGGTCTTGGAATTGGAGCAGGTGATCCCGGTCGGGTAAGCGTGCTACGGGTTCACCCGTTATAGTGACGCAGTCTACAGGAGTAGTGAATCAACACTGACGCCCTGTGTACTGGCAGAGGCATGACTGGAGACGGTCATGCAAACTAAGGTGGTAACACGATAATCATTAATTATGAGTCGTCCTTAAAAGAGTCTTTGTATAAAGATTTTTTTAAGGACGTTTTTTTATACAATTAAATAGCTATATACTGCAATGAAGAGTAAAGTACACTTACAAGACAGCAACAACAGAGAGCCTGGGCAGGTGAGAGCAGGTTTGCTTGAGCAAGTGGAAAATGGACTCGAAGCAGGGTACCGAGTGTCGGATAAACAGAACATCAGACATAAGGCTGCCATGGGTGCGCCCACTACAGCGCCGAAGCATCGCCTTCATGGGGTGCTTTTAAAGGAATCAGTCGTAAGGCTGGTTTGAATCAAGGTGGTAACACGGGCTTTTCGTCCGTCCTTAAGATCAGTTTAACCTGGTCTTGGGGACGGACGTTTTTTTTTGAAATAAAGAGGGGGAGACAGATGATTGAGCTGAAAAATATAGACGTGACTTTTGAGGATAGAAAACAGACTGTAAAGGCGGTTCAGGATGTATCGTTGACCGTCGAAAAGGGCGATATTTACGGCATCGTCGGATACAGCGGAGCCGGAAAAAGTACGCTGGGACGAACTATAAACTTACTGGATCCGGTCAATGAGCAGTCCGATCCATACGTCAATATCATTGTTGCAAGAGAAGAAGATGCCGATAATCAAGCTTATCAGAAAGTAGTTGAAGCCTATCAGGCGGAAGACACCAAAGAAGTCATTGAAGAAACGTCCAAAGGCTCATCCGTACCTGCCTGGGATTAATCTGAAAAGTTTACGAGCGAGTTGAAAACCGTTATCTTAATGAGTGAAAGGAAGGATAAAAATGAGCAGTGTATTAACGGAAATATCAATCAGAGAAGACGTGCAGGCCGGAGCAGATGAGGTCATCGCACTGAGACGCTACTTCCACCAGTATCCTGAGGCGAGCTTAAAAGAGTATGAAACGATCAGACGAATCAAAGAAGAGCTGGATAAACTTGGTGTCCCATACGAATCAGTAGGAGAAACAGGTGCAATCGGAACGATTACAGGGCAGAAAGGGTCAGGAAAAACCATTCTTCTCCGTGCGGACATCGATGCGCTGGAGTTGGAAGACGCCAAAGAGAAGCCATACAAATCGAAAAATCCTGGCCTACATCATGCGTGTGGTCATGACGGACATACGGCAGCCCTTCTTGGCGCAGCGAAAATCCTTAAAAAACAGGCAGCTCACTTTTCAGGAACAGTCAAATTGGCTTTTCAGCAGGCTGAAGAAATAGGGGCAGGTGCCCGTCAATTTGTTAAAGGGGGATTCGTTGAAAACACTGATCAGGTATTCGGTCTTCATTTGGATTCCAGTGTCCCGGTCGGCAGTATCGTATCCGTTCCTGGAGCGACGAACGCGTCATGTGATATATTCAAGATCAATGTTCAGGGAAAAAGTGCACATGCTGCTCAGCCTGACAAAGGAGTGGATGCCTTGCTGGCTGCGGCTGCCATAACCGTTGAACTTCAAAGTATCGTAGGAAGGGAGATCAGCCCTCTGGATCACGCCGTTGTCGCGGTCGGGGTATTGAATGCAGGGACACGCTATAATATTGTAGCTAATCACGCTGAACTGGAAGGAACCGTGCGTACATTCAGTCATGAAACGAGACAGTTTGTACTGGAAGCAGTTGAGCGCGTTGCAAAGCATGTGGCTGAATCCCACAGGGCCTCGATTACGTTTGAAAACTATGATGCTGCAGCACCACTTATCAATGCTGAAGAGCCGGCAGCACGTGCGGCAAGGGTTGCTGCAGATATCGTCGGAGCAGAGCGGGTCATCACCAGTCAGCCGAAAAGTCTAGGGGCAGATGACTTTGCTGATTTCCTGGCAGAAGCCCCAGGAGTTTATGCCAGGGTAGGGACCAGGAATCTGGATGATCCGGATACCTGGTACGGCCATCATCATGAGCAATTCGATATAGATGAAAGAGGTCTGCCTTTAACGTAATTCCGAAAGAAGTCTCCCACTTCTAAGCGTATGGGTGCGAAGCACCAGTGAAAGTGGGAGATGAATTTCGGTCAAGCGATAGCTTGAAGTGGTTAATCTGTCCTTTTTGTTGTATACTTTATTCAGTGGTAATCAACAGAAAGGAAGTGACATCAATGGAATTGGACAACAACAATCATTCAGTCTTCTCGATGTATTACCGCCTTGTCTTAGTTATAAAGTATCGAAGAAAAGTCATCACGCCCCCTGTTTCAGATTACGCCAAAGATATGTTTCTAAGAATGAGTACAAACTACAACATCACTCTCATCGA
>NZ_BAAADA010000214.1:0-9198 GCF_039522005.1 Alkalibacterium indicireducens | reverse complement strand
GGGCAAGTGTTTTTTGTCTTTTCCTTGATAGAACAACGGTTATAGACCTTTAAGAACAAAAAAATTTGACAGTAACACATAAAATAGGGGGGGATTATTTATGCATACTGTAGCAATTGCCGGGGGCTCGAGATCAGAGATCAAAGAGCTGGTCCAACTGAGTCTTGAAGATTGGGGAGACCAGGTAAAATTTATTGTATTTGATACTGAAGATAATATTGATTCAGATGACCTGTGGGAATATCGGGGGTATTCATCTGAAGAAGAAATGGTTAGAGAAGCCGTCAGGAGCGTCGCTTCCGGAGAATCAGGTATTCTGCTTAAAGGTGGGATAAAAACGCATACCCTCTTGAAAGAAGTTCTCAAAAAAGAATATAAGCTTAAGAAGCAGGACCTTCTGTCGCACGTCGCTTTAGTCAATCTGCCGGCACTCGATCGGCATATTCTACTGACGGATGCCGGGATGAATATTACTCCCGATGATGATCAGCTTGAACAGATTATAAATAATGCCATACAAGTTGGCCAGTCCATTGGTCTGAAGAAACCCAAAGTAGCTCTGATAAGTTCTGCTGAAAACGTCAATCCTAAGATGCCTTCATCATTGACGGCTGACCGGTTGACGAAGCGGTTTAAAGACCATGAAGAAGCGACGGTATACGGGCCCATATCACTGGATCTGTCTCTTTCTGAAGCAGCAGTAGCAAGTAAGAGATTTACTGGTCCAATAGCCGGAGATGCGGATATCATAGTCGTTCCTAATATCGATGTCGGAAATGTCCTGTACAAAACGTTTCTTCTATTTGGCGATGCAACGATTGGTGGATCTATTGTAGGAACAAACGTACCGATCGTTCTGACCTCAAGAAGCGATAAGGTCAGAAGTAAATTATATGCCTTGCGGTTTGCCTTGATGCAGGCCGAGAGTAATCAGTAAGTATTTAGCAGGAGGATTTAAATGAAAGAGTATATACTAGCAATCAATCCAGGTTCCACCTCTACCAAGGTATCATTGTTCAACGAAAAGGAAGAAGTAGCAACAAGGACCATCAGGCACAGCACAGAAGAAATTGGTCAGTTTGACGGCGTCATGAAGCAGAAAGCCTTTCGAATGGAGCTGATTCTTTCATTTCTGTTAGAAGAGGGGTTCGCGGTAGAGACATTAAGAGGTGTAGTAGGAAGAGGCGGTCTTCTTAAGCCAATACCCGGCGGTACTTATTTAGTAGAGAAAGACATGCTTAAAGACCTTGAAGAAGAGAAATATAATACACATGCATCTAATTTAGGAGCTGTACTGGCTTATGAAATTGCAGAATTGGCAGGAGTCGAAGCCTACATTGTTGATCCTGTCGTTGTGGATGAACTGAACGATGTCGCCAGAATTTCAGGTCTGAAAGGGATCGACCGGAGAAGTGTTGTACACGCCTTAAACCAGAAAGCGGTTGCGAGAAGGGTTTTAAGAGAAAAGGGAAAGACATACGAGTCGAGCAGGTTGATCGTGGCCCATATGGGTGGAGGTTCAAGTATTGCCGCACACGATCAGGGGCAGATGATCGATGTAGTCAACGGACTGGATGGGGAGGGCCCCTTCACTCCTGAACGAACGGGCGGACTGCCCCTCTATGACTTTGCCAAGATGATTCTGGAAGAAAATCTGAATCTGGATGACGTTAAAAAACGACTCGCAGGAAAAGGTGGCATATACGCGTACTTAAAAGAAATCGACCTGAGGAATGTTATTGAGCGCATCGATAATGGCGATGAAGAAGCAAGACTCATTCTGGAGGCGATGACCTATCAGCTAGCGAAAGCCATTGCCGAAATGGCAGCTGTTCTTAAAGGCAGGGTAGATCTTATTATTCTGACTGGGGGAATCGCCTATGCTAAGCTTGTAGTAGAACAAATCAGTGAGCGGGTGGACTGGATTGCACCTGTAATCGTCCATCCCGGCGAAATGGAAATGGAAGCCTTGTTTGAAGGCGTGATTCGCGTATTAAATAATGAAGAACAGGTGAAACACTATTAAGGAAATGTGAGGAGAACGTTATGGCGATTGAAACAGAATTACTGATTCTTGGCGGAGGCACCGGTGGATACGTTGCAGCTATCCGGGCAGCCCAGAAAGGCTTAGATGTTGTCCTGGTTGAAAAAGACAAGCTGGGAGGCACCTGCCTGCACCGCGGCTGTATACCGTCCAAAGCTCTGCTGAAAAGTGCAGAAGTTATGGATACCTTTAACATGGCAGATGAATTCGGTATTGAGATTGGGGAGACAGCAAAAGTCAATTACTCGAAAGTGACTAAACGAAAAGAGGCCATCGTTGATCAGCTGTATCAAGGGGTTCAAGGTCTGGTTAAGAAAAATAAGATAAAAGTCGTTCAAGGCAAAGGAGCAGTACTCGGTCCATCTATTTTCTCTCCGGTATCCGGCGCGGTGGCTGTTACCTTTGATGATCCTGACAAAGAAGAAGAGATCTACGTTCCTAAGAAACTGATTATTGCGACAGGCTCTGTTCCTAACTCTCTGCCGCATCTGCCTCTCGATGAAGAAATGATTCTGTCATCAGATGGGATGCTGAGGCTTCAAGAACTGCCTGAGCGTATGGCGATCGTTGGTGGAGGGGTCATAGGAGTTGAATGGGCTTCCCTGCTTCACAGTCTAGGTGTTGAGATCACGATCTTTGAAGCCCTTGACCGCCTGTTAATCAACGAGAGCAAGCAAGTATCCAAAGCACTCCAAAAGCAGTTCAGTAAACGAGGAATCGATGTAAAAGTCGGGCAGCTTGTTGAACAGGCTGAGATTGCAAATGGAACAGTGTCTCTCACCATTAAAGGAGAAGACAAGCCACTCGTAGTGGATAAAGTAATGGTCGCAATCGGACGTAAGCCTGTGGTGGAAGGCATCGGTCTTCAGAACACTTCAGTCAAATATGATGCAAAAGGCATTCACGTCAATGCCCATTACCAGACTTCCGAGAGCCATATCTATGCCATTGGCGACTGCATCGACACCCTTCAGCTCGCACATGTGGCTATGAAAGAAGGGGAGCTGGCAGTAGATCACATTGTCCATGATACTAGTGAGCCGATCAATTATGTCAACGTACCAAGATGCACCTATACGTCTCCGGAAATAGCCAGCGTTGGCTATACTAAAGAGACTCTTCCAGAAGGGAAGAAAGTGAAGACAGGAACCTTCCAGTTCAATTCGAACGGGAAAGCACTGATCGGTGGAAAACCGGATGGCTTTGTAGAAGTCATCAAAGATGAAGAAACGGATGACCTGATTGGTGTGTCGATTATCGGTCCACATGCAACGAATCTGATTTCTGAAGTGAGTACAGCTATCTATATGGATGCCAGCCCGATCGAAATCGGCGAGGCAATCCATCCTCATCCGACCTTGTCTGAAGCCATTCAGGAAGCCGCTCTAGATGTATACAAATTAGCGATTCATAAATAGAAAGTGAGTGAAGAAGCGATGAAAAAACTGGAAGAATCTGGTTTAACAAAAGAAGAAATCATTCAAGCCTATAGACATATTCTTATGGGGCGCCGACTCGATGAACGCTTATGGCAGCTGACACGTATAGGAAAGACCTCATTCAACATTTCCGGTCAAGGACATGAAGTAGGACAGGTAGCCATGGCGATGGCTTTCCAGCCTGAAAAAGATTATTTCCTTCCTTATTACCGTGATATGACTGCGTGCATGGTCTGGGGGATGACACCTAAAGACATTATGCTAGGATCGCTGGGCAAAGAAGATGACCCGTCTTCTCATGGCCGGCAGATGCCGAACCATTACGGCTCCAAAGAGCATAATATTGTGTCCCATTCATCAACAGTAAGTACACAGTTCCCGCTCGCTACAGGAGTGGCTTACGGGGCGCAGCTGAAAAAACAGGACTATGTCACATTGACCTCAACGGGTGAAGGATCTGCCAACCAGGGCGAAGTGCAGGAAGCCATGAACTTTGCAGGAGTCAAGAAGCTGCCGCTGATATTCGTCATTGAAAATAATGGCTATGCTATCTCCGTAGGCACGGATGAACAGTATGCCAATGAAACGATGGCAGAACGTGGACCTGCTTATGGATTCCCGGGAAAAAGAGTTAACGGCAATGATTTTGTCGAAACCTATCTCGCATTCAAAGAAGTCGTAGAGCGTGCCCGCAGCGGAGAAGGTCCAGCGCTTATCGAACTGATGGTATCACGACTGACTTCCCACTCTGCTGACGATGACCACACCGTCTACCGTTCCAAAGAAGATATTGAAAATTTGAAGAAAAACGATGGGCTTCTGTTCTTTGAAAAGCAGCTGATCGATGAAGGGTATCTGACCCGTGAAGAAATGACAGACATTGATACTGAGCTGAAAAAAGAGATCAATAAAGCGACAGACGAGGCAGAAGAAATGCCGGAACCGACGGCTGACACTATTCTTGACCACGTTTATGCAGAAAAATAGATTCTGAAAGGACGGAAGAAGCCTATGGCAATGATGACGTATTTAGAAGCCATTCGAAAAGGAATAGAAGAAGAAATGGCACGTGATGAAAATGTAGTGATCTTCGGCGAGGACGTCGGAGGAGTAAAAGGTGGTGTGTTCGGAGTCACAAAAGGACTGGCTGAACAGTTCGGAGATCACCGTTGTTTTAATACACCGCTGACAGAAGGTGAGATTGGTGGGCTGGCAGTAGGACTCGGACTCGTCGGCTACCGGGCGATCGGAGAATTCCAGTTTGCCGACTATATCCTGCCTGCCGTCAATCAATTGATATCGGAAGCGTCACGTATGCGTTACCGTACGAAAGGAGACTGGACAGCACCGATTGTCTACCGTGCACCTTATGGAGGTGGAGTGAGAGGGGGGCTGTATCACTCTCAATCTACAGAAAAGGTCCTCTTCGGTCAGCCCGGACTGCGTATCGTTACCCCGTCTTCTCCACATGACGCCAAAGGACTGATCAAAGCGGCAATCCGCTCTGACGACCCTGTTTTGTTTTACGAGCATAAACGGTTGTATCGCCTACTTAAAGAAGATGTATCCGATGACGATTATGTCGTACCTCTTGACAAGGCAAATGTCGTACGCGAAGGCGACGATATTACCGTCATCGGCTATGGCATGGTTCTGAATCATGCCTTGAAAGCAGCTGAGACGCTGAGCAAAGAGGGATACGAAGCAGAAGTTGTCGATGTGCGTTCCTTGTATCCACTGGATAAGGAGACGCTGGTCAAAGCAGCGAAAAAAACAGGTAAAGTCCTACTGGTTACAGAAGACAACCTGGAAGGCAGCATCATGAGCGAAATATCAGCGATTATTGCTGAAGAAGCGCTTTTCGATCTGGATGCACCGATCAAGAGACTTGCCGGGCCGGATTCTCCAAGCATGCCGTACGCTATTGCGTTGGAACGTGAATTCCTGGTCAACGAAGAAAAAGTGACGAATGCTATGCGAGAACTGGCAGAGTTTTAAGGAGGATCAGTTGATGAGTATTGAAATTATTGAAATGCCTCACCTAGGTGAGAGTGTAACCGAAGCCTCCATAGCTGCATGGCTGGTTTCAGAAGGAGATAGGATCGAAAAATACGACCCGATTGCAGAAGCAGTGTCCGACAAGGTGACAACAGAGATCCCTTCCAATTATTCCGGAATAGTCAAAGAATTTCTGATAGACATAGACACGGATGTTGAAATAGGAACACCAATGGTGAAAATTCAGACAGATGAAGAAGGAGAGGATGAGGGAGAGAATTCAGACAGCTCGGAATCAGGCATTGAAACAGGTGAGGAGTTCACTGACCATATCAACGAGGAAATCGACAAGGAAGCGGAAAGGGAACCGATGGAGCGACAGACGACGAGTGATGAGAAGCAGTCGACTCCAAAGGATACCCAGAAAGATTCCGACAGTACGACCCGTTATTCTCCGGCAGTTGTTCGTATTTCACAGGAACGCGGCATTGACCTGTCCCAAGTTGAAGGTACAGGAAAACATGGGCGAATCACTCGGAAAGATGTGCTGGCATTCGATGTAGACAGTCAGAAACCTGCTGCACAACAGTCTTCTGATAAGAAAGAGAATCGTTCAGAGGAATCATCTCCAGTTGAAGCAGAATCGACGCGTCCTCAAAAAGCAGCACCGGCAGCTTCACTTCTGCCAAATGGCGGCGAAGTGGTTCCCGCTGATGGCATACGCAAAGCCATTGCCCGGAAAATGGTTCAAAGTTCAACTGAGATCCCGCATGCCTGGCTGATGGTCGAAGCAGATGTGACCAATATCGTTAAACTGAGAGAACAGACAAAAGCTACATTCAAAGAGCATGAAGGCGTGTCACTGTCCTACTTCCCGTTCTTTGTAAAAGCAGTCGTTCAGGCACTTAAGAAGCACCCAGTTATTAATACCTCGTGGGACAATGGAAATATTGTCTATCATAAAGACATCAATATTTCGGTTGCGGTCGCTACTGACGAGCATTTGTTTGTTCCTGTTATCCATCAGGCTGATCGCTACTCACTGAATGGCTTGTCCAAAGAAGTCAGTCGCCTGGCAGGACTCGCCCGGCAAGGCAAGTTGACCACGTCAGATATGCAAGGTGGAACGATGACCGTCAACAACACTGGAAGTTTCGGATCAGTCCAGTCGATGGGAATCATTAATCATCCTCAAGCTGCGATCCTGCAGGTGGAAAGCATCAACAAACGATTTGTTCCTACTGAAGAAGGTGGCTTTAAAGCAGCAGACATGGTCAATCTGTGTCTATCGATAGACCATCGGATCATTGATGGACTACAGGCTGGACGTTTCCTTCAGACTGTAAAAGATAACCTCGGCCGATTTTCTGACGAATCTGATTTGTATTAAATAATAATTCCCTCTCGATAGGAGAGGGATGAACGACAGTGTCAGTTCTTCTTTATTTCAGCTATGAGTTCTTCAATCGCTTTAGTCGGAGCCTTCCCTTTCTTTAAGGCGATACCGATTGAAAAATAATCATTCTTATCTTTTAGAGGAATCCATTTCAATCCATCGAGAGCTCCGATCGAGCGATACTCAATAGGCAGCAGACAGATCGAATCAAGCGTCTGCAGGCTGTATAAAAGAACCTGCAAGTCATCATGGTACATGACAATATCCGGTTCGAATCCGAGGTGACGGCTGCGCTCCAGTAGCATCTGACCAAGCATGAAATTCTCGTTCAGTGTAGAAAAACGCTGATTTTTCAAGTCTATAAAGGTCAGTTCTTCGGCATCAGCCAAGGGATTCGTTTCAGGCATAACGACATGGACATTGTACCCTTTTGTCGATGTATTTAAAGCTTCGATGGAAATGGCGTTCGACTGGGTATTCGGAAATGATACGAGGCCAATATCCAGCTCGTCATTCGCCAGCATAGTCTGTATTTTACGGGACCCGTTTTGAGTAATGATCAGATCGACATTCTGATGTGTAGCGATGAAGCTTGATATCTGTTCCATATACTGTACGGCAAAAAGAATTGTCAGCCCTAATCTGATGGTTTCTTTTGTATCCGTTTTCATGTGCTGGATTTTATGTACCAGGTCATCAAAGTCGTTTACTATCTGCGTTCCTTTTTTGTATAACAGTTTTCCGGACCGGGTCAGATTAAACGATTTATCATGAGGGTTGAACAGATGGGTATTCAGCTCTGATTCAAGTTTTTTGATTGTAAAAGATAGAGTAGGCTGCGTTACAAACAGATTACGTGCAGCTTGAGATAAGTTTTTAGTATGGGCAATCTCTATGAAATATTTCAATTGTTTAATATCCATCGGATCCATCCTTCTTTCTAATAGGCTCGTCTGTTCATTATACATGAGTTGAGTAAGCGTTAGCATAAAATAGGTCAGTTATTAACTACTTTTAATGGAACGCATAAAATATTCATATATAGTCAAATTTAAAATCGGAAAGGAAGTAAACAAATGGACATCTTTAAAGCGCTGGAAGAATATGACTACGAACAACTGATTTTTATGAACGACAAAGAAACAGGACTTAAAGCCATCACCTGTATTCATGATACAACATTAGGACCAGGACTTGGTGGGACGCGATACTGGACTTATGAAAAAGAAGAAGAAGCAATTCTGGATGCCATGCGACTGGCTAAGGGAATGACCTATAAAAATGCTGCCAGTGGGCTTCCGATTGGCGGAGCGAAGACTGTGATTTTAAAGGATCCGGATAAAGAGGTAAATAAAGAGGCGATGTTCAGAGCATTCGGCCGATTTGTCGAAGGATTGAACGGCCGTTACATAACTGCGGCGGACGTCGGCACAACTGAAATCGAGATGGATTATATTTATCAGGAAACGAACTATGTTGCAGGAACTGGACTCAAACCGGGAACGTCAGGCAATCCTTCTCCTTCAACTGCTCATGGTGTTTATGTGGGGATGAAAGCAGCCGCCAAAAAAGCGTTTGGCTCCTCGTCGCTGGAAGGCAAACGGATTCTTATTGAAGGAGTCGGTAAAGTCGGATATATTCTGGCCGAGAAAGCTATAGCAGAAGGGGCTCATGTCATAGCTGCTGATCTGTTTGAGGAGCCAAGAAATCGGGCACGTGATTTAGGATGCCAGATTGTGGCTTCTGATGACCTGTTTTCAGTCCAGGCCGACATTTATGCACCTTGTGCTCTAGGAGCAACCGTCAATGATGACAGTCTGGAAAAAATTAAAGCCGCGGGCATCAAAGTCATTGCAGGCGCCGCCAATAATCAGCTCGAAAAAGCTCGGCACGGAGATAAACTTGAAGAAATGGGACTTATCTATGCTCCGGACTACATTATTAATTCAGGTGGAGTCATTCAAGTGGCAGACGAGTTCAACGGGGGCTACAACGAAGCTCGTGCGCGCATGTCCATCGACAGAGTGTACGACCAGATTGAAAAAGTATTTGCTATCGCAGAACGCGATGGTATTCCATCTTATAAAGCTGCGGATATCCTTGCAGAAGAACGGATTGCTGCAGTAAGAGGTACCAGAAGCATATTCAGTCAGCATACGAAATCGATTCTGAACCGCTGAATTTTTAAGACAAGATAAAATACAACAAACCACATGATCCGTCAGATCCTCACTCAGGCAGTCAAGTCTGTCTATGTGTAAAATAGTTGTCGGAAAGTAAAATAGTAGGGCAAGAAATTAAAGTAGACAAAAAGAAAGAAG
>NZ_BAAADA010000213.1:0-1341 GCF_039522005.1 Alkalibacterium indicireducens | reverse complement strand
GAGGGAAAACTCAAAAGAGAAAACCCTAAATCCACTTATATAGAGCATCTATAGTTTCCTAGGTGTCTCAAGTTTTTAAAGGAGGTACACTCACTGTTGTTGATCAGACAGCTATTACTGAGTTATATATCTGTCTAATGGAGAAGTAGCGACAATTAATCACCATGTCTCTATGGAAGAAGTCGTATGGGGTATCATCTTAAAACAGTCCGTTAACACGTCAAGATTGTTCACTGACTGTCATTTTATATTATCGTATAAGCTTATATCTAACAGCAACACTTTTGAAAGAACATGCGTTACAAAGTTATGTGGTAAAATAGAGCAAACATTACTAGCGGATACGGGGAAGGAACATGTTATGCGATCTGAAAAAGAAAAAAACAGAATAGTGAGCTGTACGACCCGGTGGATCAGGAGCTGGTCAAGGAACGGGAGCGAGCACACCGTTTGACACATAAGTATAATCAGATCGAGGATGAACATACCAGTGGTAAATGGATAAAAGAAATCTTTCAGACGATTGAAGGCCGAATTAAGGTTGAGGCGGGGTTGCGGGTTGACTATGGGTACAACATCCATGTTGGAGATCATGTCTATGCTAACTTTCACTGTATCCTGCTGGATGGCGGAGAAATCAGGATTGGGGAAAACGCACTGCCTGGTCCAGTGTTTCATTAGTTACACCTGACCATCCTATGGATTCAAGTCAGCGATTTGAAGGTCTGGAGTATGCCAAGCCGATAGTCGTTGGAGATAACAGCTGGTTGGGAGCAGGAGCAACGGTAATCGGCGGAGTGACTCTGGGGGATAACGTTGTGCTTGCAGGAGTACCGGCCAGAGTTATCCGAACATTCACATAGAAAAAGGATCAGACCCTTCTGCAGTGGTATGATCCTTTTTATAAACATTATTGAGAGGTATATCCGCCGTCGACTGGCAGCGTAATTCCTGTCAGAAATTCATTTTCTGCTATGAAGACAACTGCATGGGCGATTTCTTCAGGCACACCCAGGCGGCCGATTGGATGTTTATCTACCAGATTATCATAGTATTCACCCAGTGCTTCTCTATTTACCATACCGGACTCTACATATCCTGGAGCAACGGCTGCACATCGGATATTGTCTTTTGCGTACTGGAGAGCCAGTGACTTGGTCATGAGAACAACCGCTCCTTTAGACGCATTGTAAGCATAGGCTGTCGGCTCACCGACGATACCAAGAATGGAGGCACAGTTAATCACGACTCCGCCACCATTTTTTCTCATAGAATAGGAAAGTATAAAGTTTTACCCGCTAGAAAGCCTATCACCTCAAACGTTAATCACTATCACTTGAT
>NZ_BAAADA010000212.1:0-834 GCF_039522005.1 Alkalibacterium indicireducens | reverse complement strand
TAAAAATGTCTAAAAAAGCAGTGAGTTTAATAGAAATAGTTATCCACATTTAGAGGTATGAATAATTCAGGTTGTCATTTCAAATAGTGATGGCGGAAGTGGTTATGAAGAATCTAAATTTGATGCCATTTTAGGCACTTCAACTACTGCTTTAATATCGCTATCTTTAAGTTTTGTCAGTGTATCTGCTACAAAAGCAGTTAACTCAGGGTCATTATACAATGGTGGGTAGCCAATTTCATAGCTGAGTTCACAATTCACTCCGAAAGTGACCCCAATCCCATTGACAATTCGCTCAAGCTCTTTATTAATCATTGCCTCTGTTTGATGATTATAATAACGGATATCACCTTCAATTTCGATGGTGTCCTTAATTATGTTAGAGGTTCCTTTGCCATCAAAAGAGCCAATTGTGACAACACCTGTTTCCAGCGGATCTAGTCTCCGACTAACAATTGTTTGAACTGTTGTGACGAAATGGGCTCCTGTGACAATCGCATCATTTGCCTTATGTGGAGAAGAGCCATGTCCACCTCTTGCCTTTAACTTTAATTTAAAATAGGAGCGACCGCTAAACGTATATTCACTGCGGTAGCCTACTGTTCCAGCTGGTGCGATCGGTAAAACGTGAATACCGAAAACAGCTTCAACATCATCAAGATAGCCAGCTTCAACTATTGATTTAGCTCCTCCAGGAGGTAATTCCTCTGTATGTTGATGAATAATTTTTATTGTTCCTGAGAGTTCATCTTTTAGTTGAATCCACTAGTGTTGCATAAAACTTAGAATAAATAGGTTTTATAGGTTGTTACTTTTATCACAAGTAGTTTACGT
>NZ_BAAADA010000211.1:0-2489 GCF_039522005.1 Alkalibacterium indicireducens | reverse complement strand
GCAGTCGCAATTATATAACACCTTAGGTGTTGTGCCCCCGACCACGTTATAATTTTTTGGGAATCTAGGTTGTCTTACTATGTGGAACAGTTTCCAGCAGATAGGGTAAAAAGCGATATCGACTATGTTCAGCAGGCAAAAAAATACATTTATCAGCATTACTGGAAAGCATCTCTGACGGTCTCTGATATTGTGGGAGCTGTAAATATTGAGCGCAGCTATTTATTTCGACTGTTTAAGGGCGAAACAGGGCTGCCGATTTCTTCTTACATTAGGCAAGTCAGAATTCAGCAAGCAAGTGTGCTGCTGGAGTCTTCTGACTTGTCAGTCAGCTCCATCGCTTACTCTGTAGGGTACAAAGATCCGTTGTATTTTTCTAAAGTATTTAAAAAGACAACGGCAAAAACACCGTCTGCTTATAGAACATAGAAAAACACGTTATCGAAAGAGGACACAGTTACCTGACTCCCGGTAGTAGGTAATCAAGTCCTCCAAAGCCTGTCTTTCGCAGCCCAGAGGCACTTTAAGACAGTCCAGACAGGAAAATGTTCGGGCTGTCCGCGAGACGACTTTCAAATTTAAAGCAACTTCGTCCGGGTGAAGAGGAACCTTGCAGTGCTGGCAAGTAGTAGGGTTACTCATGTCAGCTGACAACTTTCGCTCTAACAATGAGACAATCATGCTTTGGCACAACGGGATTATAGCGTTCTTTAAATTGTCCGATTGTTTTATGCTCCCAGCAGTCATATAGTTCAAGAGAACATTTAGAAGCATAAGGAAGACCCATATCCCAGAACTGCAGCGATATTTCACGCTGCGTGTCACTTAAGTTAAAGAAACCGATGGCTAAATCGCCGTCTGACAGGACTTTGACTTGAATAAAGACATCATCGTCATGAAACCACTGAGGTTCGGGTTTTATACGGTAGGCACCTCTGCTTTCCACGTCCTGATTAATGGCAAGGAGATCTTTGTTCAGAAGAATGTCTTTGGTCATATGGCTAGCCTCACGTATATCACAGCCAATCATAAGAGGTGACCCCATCATGCTCCACAAGGAAAAGTGGGTTTTGTATTGACTGTCTGTGCAGCCTCCGATTTTACTGCCAATGAAGCCGTCATTA
The DNA here is from genome assembly GCF_039522005.1 of Alkalibacterium indicireducens. Lineage (NCBI taxonomy): Bacteria > Bacillati > Bacillota > Bacilli > Lactobacillales > Carnobacteriaceae > Alkalibacterium > Alkalibacterium indicireducens. Next base: position 1,365 of record NZ_BAAADA010000211.1, on the reverse strand, counting down.
CTGCCGCCATACATGCCGACAACCAACATGTCCATATCATTGTGGCAATATGACCCTGTATAACGCGCTTTATCCACTTGAGACAAGGTGAGTTTCTTTATGGATTCCCAATTATCCTGAATGTCTCCCGTGGAGCGGTACATATGAGCACCGGATTCACGAATCCAGTGATAGACATCATCTTCTCCCCAGTTACAGGCAGAAAATAAAATATCTCTTCCGGAATTCTTTAAAGCCAGACTCATGCGCTTGTAAAGCAGTTCCCCTGACATTTGTCTTGGCTTGAAGCAGTAGTCGTACTTAAGTAAATCAATGCCCCATTCTGCGAACTGTCTGGCATCTTCAAATTCGTGTTCAAAACTTCCTGGATACCCGGCACAAGTATGCGTGCCGGCGCAGGAATAGATGCCTAGCTTTAACCCTTTACTATGAACATAGTCAGCGAACGCTTTAATCCCACTGGGAAACTTTTCGGAATCGGGTACCAGCTGTCCATTTTCGTCCCGCTCTTTAAGACTCCAGCAGTCATCAATAACAATATACTCATAACCGGCATCTTTGTAGCCATCGGAAACGAAAGTATTAGCTACCTCTTTAATCAGCGTTTCATTGATATCCCATGTAAATGTATTCCAAGAGTTCCATCCTAGAGGAGGTGTGAGCCCCATAGTGTTTTGGCTTGTCATATCAGTTAGTCCACTCCTTAGTTTTTTTAACAGTAAACTTGTTGTTAAGCTGATTTAATCATAATCAGCAGCCAGTTAACTATAGGGATATGTTGTATTCGTATGGATGGATGTTGTTTTTTAAAAGAGGTCTTAATTGCCTAAAAAAGCACGGATTCAGTATTGGATTATTTCCAAACTGCTTCCGTGCATCTGTTTAATAATTTAGTGTTAGTTTATTAAATGATTATAGAAAAATCATTTTACTTCGACAATTTCTACGGGACCGTGATCATCACAGTGGTCGCCATGTACGTGGTGAAGCCGACCGTTGACTAAATAGTCTTTGTGGTCCCCATGCTGGACCATTTCATGTCCGCAGTCGCCGTCATGATGACAGCCACAGTTCATAGGGCTGCAGTCATCGGGGTTCTTTTCAGAAACATCTATGGCACACTCATCCCAGTGCCCCTTATGTTCGTGATGCAAATGCCCGTCATGGACATAATCAATATGGTCACCGTGCTTGATCTTAGTGTGTCCGCAGTCCAGACTGTGCTCATGCGTATGGTTTTTATGAACATCATGTTCCTCAGTCATTAATAGCCCCTCCTCAAGGTTGTCGTTACTGTCAAATTTTTTTGTTCTTAAAGGTCTATAACCGTTGTTCTATCAAGGAAAAGACAAAAAACACTTGCCC
>NZ_BAAADA010000210.1:0-2169 GCF_039522005.1 Alkalibacterium indicireducens | reverse complement strand
CCGTATCAGGCAACTCATTTTAAAAAGATGGAAAAATCCACGTACTAAGATTAGCAGATTAATGCGTTTAGGCCTAGATATGGACAGTGCTAAACGCATTGGTTACTCCAGAAAGAAATACTGGAGACTGTCAAAAACACCTGAAGTTCATTGGGTGCTTACAACGAAAAGACTCTACCGGTGGAACGTAGTTTCACTACGAGACCTAGCAGAGTCTGCTTACTTAAGATATTGAACCGCCGTATACGGAACCGTACGTACGGTGGTGTGAGAGGACGATAAATGAATTAATCATTTATCTCCTACTCGATTCTAAATTGCTATTACCGGTCAAATTAAGTATACTAAAATAGTACAAATCAGGTCATTTGATCTGACAAGTGAATGGACAGGCATCATTTTAGAGAATATTATTCCATTTCAAATTGCCCATGATAATCCGGATTAAAAAATAAATGAGCGGTACCCATATTCGACGGGAGGATGAGGACAGATGAACGCAAAAGACTGGTTCACTATTCCAAATATATTGTCATATTTCAGGTTAATACTTATTCCGTATTTTGTAATTGCTTATATGTCTGCTGAATCCCATGGTGAATATGTGTACGCGACGGGTATTCTGGTTTTGTCCGGACTGACTGATGCTGTGGATGGGTTTATAGCAAGACGCTTTAATCAGGGGACAAAAATCGGACAGCTTCTTGATCCTGTTGCCGATAAACTGACCCAGGTGGCAGTCGTTGCCGTTCTAATGTTTAAGTGGCCGGTGTTTCTCTTTCTATTTATTCTTTTCCTGGTGAAGGAAACTTATATGTTTGTAGAAAACATCCGGCTGTATAAAAAACAGAAAACACTGGATGGATCGATCTGGCCGGGTAAAGTTGCTACGATCGTCTTTTACTTCACTATGTTCATTGCTGTTTTTTTCCCAACACTGACTGAGGGCACCGTAGTTCTTCTGGTAGGCGTAGCGAGTATCTTTCAAATCAGTGCATTTTATCATTACAGTAAGTTATTCAGAGATATGCACAGTAACGAAGTATAATAAGGTGTGTTATTATAAAATTCTGATTTACGTGTGATAAACTAGTGGAAAGCAAGAGGAGTAATGTCATGGAAACTGGAGTGGGGCTGGATAATGCAAAGAAATACCTTGAAGCCAGTAATGAGTTGAATGTTATCAAATCATTCAATTACCACCTTTAGAAGACCCCGTATTGCCGTCTTTAACAGATGACCTCATGGCACAGAAAAAAAAGACCCGACAAGATAAACGAATAAAATGGTTGGATATTGCTATTACTATTACTCCGGAACATAATTACTGAATGACCAGCGTGTTGACAAACGCATTAGATTTTATGTATCATAATTTGAATGACAAATCAGCAGGAATCGTCAGTTATGAATTTATGGGTTGAGAATGAACAGCTGAAGAGTTTCGGATAGTCTTGTCATAATTTAAAATACTCATGTAAGAACGCATCCTAATGTGTCAATATCCTGAACTGAAAATTTCTGCCATGGACATAATCTAGGACAATAGTCAGGAGTAAAAAACTGAAAATGTGACCCTGCCATACCCACTAGAAAAGTATTTACCTTATTAGGTGGTGAGAAAGATGAATGACAATAGAGACCAGCTTAAAGCATTGACAATTTTGCTTAAAGCATCTTCAAGTGTAGAAAAAGTAGTAAAAAATGATATGGCATCTTATGGATTGAATGCAACCGAGTTTTCAGTACTTGAACTTCTATTCAATAAAGGACGTCAACCAATACAGATGATCGGAAAACAGATCCTGTTAGCTTCAAGCAGCATCACATATGTCGTTGACAGACTAGAGGAAAAAGGATTTGTCGATAGAGTAGCCGATAAGTTTGACAGAAGAGTCACCTTCTGCGAGCTCACGCAGGAAGGGCATACTCTGATGAAGGAAATATTTCCTAAGCATGCAGATAAAATAGCTGAAATTTTTGAAGAATGCACATTAGAAGAAATAAAAACTTTACAGAACACCCTAAAAAAAGTCGGGTATAAAGCAGTCAGCTTACAGGACACTTAACTAGGGCCAACCTTTATTCGCTTTCATAATCTCGAGTTTGACAGTCAAAACGACAAGAATGCCTTAGGTATAGGCTCTCTTGTCGTTTTTTTAGTTAAAA
>NZ_BAAADA010000209.1:0-2142 GCF_039522005.1 Alkalibacterium indicireducens | reverse complement strand
AACCCTCATCCCTGCCGAGCTATCATCCCACGATTGAAACCGTGGGTTTTCTCGCTCGGAAAACTGATAAAGAAAGACAGGCATGTCTTTTTCCTGCTAGTCAGGGAGTTTGTCTTCCAGTTCTGTGACCTTTTTGATCAGCTGATCAATTTTGCTTTCCAATGAACTAATATTTTCAGTTTCTTTCGACTTGGACCGGTTAAAGTAGGTTGTCAAAGAACTCGTGAGCACACTGATCATAGCCAGTCCGAGAAACATCAGAATGGTAGCAGCAATTCTTCCAGTCAGAGTAACCGGAGAGACTTCACCGTGACCGACAGTAGAAGCTGTAACTATCGCCCACCACACGGATTCTGAAAAAGTGACATTCTCTGATACTGAAAAGACGACCGCTCCGAAAAGAATCAGGAGAACACTGGTATATAAGGCATAGATAAGACCATTTGTATGAAGGATCGATTTGATTTCCCGCTGCGACCGGACTTTCAGACTGAATAGGCGAGTGAAACGTGACAGTCGGATGAGATGAGAGAAACGCAGTATCCTAAAGATTCGGGAAAGACGGAATAGTCTGAAAATCGAGACAAACGGAATGATTGACAGCAGATCAAAGACATGATGGACCACAAATTCTTTCTTGTCTTGAGACAGGGTCAGCCGATAAATATAATCGACAGCAAAAATAAAAACGAAACTCAAATCAATTGCAAAGTATGGCTGGTCAGCAATCGAAATAACTGAGACAAGATCGAGGATAATCAGAAAGATGGATGCAATTGACAGAGCCACCATAGTAAAATTATATAGTCTAAACGAGCGCATAATATCCTCCTGTATACAGCCTGACTTAAGGCAAGTAGTTAGTCTAATAGTAGGGTGTTTGATGTTAGATGTAAAGTCCGTAAATCATTATTCGAATCTAGTATAAAAAAAGGCACTGAACCCAAAAGTCCAGTGCTGCATTCTGATTTATTTTTCTGAAGTATAACGTAGTGCCCGTGTCTGCAAGTCTTTTTCAAATATCTTACGGAAGAATTGAATAAAAGGTCCGATAAAGAAAGCAGTAATAATCGTATTGAATCCTAAAGTAGCACCTAGAAGATAGCCGATAATTGAAAATGAGACATCAAGGATGACACGCGATGTCCGGTAGGTCCATCTGCCATTTGCCTTCTCTGTCAAAATAATTGGGAACGCATCGTAAGGAGCAACGCCTTCTTTTGCCTCAGTGTATAAGGCCACACCACTTGAAATAAATAACAGCCCAAGTAATGAGAAAATGATACGGATAAGCAGGCCTTCAGGTCCTGAGAAGTAAGAATTGTAAAGTGATAGTGTCAGGTCTGAAAAGTTTCCGACGATAAAAATATTTAGAAGTGTTCCAATACCAATGAGTGAACGGTTATCAAAATAAATCAGGATCAGTGCAATTAGACTGGAAATCATGATGAACAAGCCGAAGCCCATATCAAGAAAGCCGCTCGCACCTAAGTTGAATGTAGTGTACGGATCGGTACCCAAATCAGCCAGACGGAAGAACGATACCGCGAAACTGATGAAAAACGTACCGATTAGTGAATAAGTCAATTTTATTTTTTTCATATAAACCCTCTTTTTCCTGAATAATGTCTATTTTTCATCATACGACCTACCAGGATGAAAGTCAATTCTGTGCAGTAAACTCTCATTGAGTTAGTTCCGATTTATGACTGATTTCTCATCTGGGGGAGTAGTTTAATCAAATCTTGAAGGGGATTAAAACAGAGGAAGAAATAAGGGGTCTAGACCGGAACATAATACGGAGATAAAAAAGGATAATAGATTAATTGTACAATAAAAGCAGCCCATGACTGCCTGACTGAAAAAATAGACGACCCTAGAGAGATTCGAACTCCCGACCTACAGTTTAGGAAACTGTTGCTCTATCCTGCTGAGCTATAGGGTCAGATGATAGGTATGTAAAGAAAAACTTGTGGCACAATCATTCCGCCGTACTCTTATACAAGCATTATCATGCGCCTAACTTTCATTATACAACAGTCTGGCTATGCACTCAATACTCTCATTTTCATTGTATGTGTCAAGACTTTGGCGGAAACTTTTTTTCTAGAGATGGTAACTCTTCAATTTTAATATTAAAAT
>NZ_BAAADA010000208.1:0-2159 GCF_039522005.1 Alkalibacterium indicireducens | reverse complement strand
AGTTCAATATTCTAACTGATCTTTACGGTAAAAGGATAGAACGTCGTTCTTAGGGGTGCGAAACTTGAGTTAATTAATATATGTATTGCTATAACACGCCTATCTTAGAGTTTAAACAGACAATTTGTATTAAAAGGATATAATAGTCGTAAAATAGTGGATAGACTTGACAAAGCCGGGTCAGGCAACTTATTTTTTATTACAAAGCTAAGCTTGATAATGGTACCGAACGAAAGAAGATGAGTGGGGAGTCAATGCGTATATAGTCTTTTGAATCGAATAGTTTTGATAAGAGTTGCTTTATATACCTGAATTATTTACTGTTAAATGTATACATATAGAAATTCAAAAGAACAGGTTAGGAGAGTGTAACATGCCTAATGGAAAATGTCTTTGCGGGAATACCGTTCTAGAAGTTAAAGAACTGAAAGGAAAAGTATACGTCTGTCATTGTGGGATGTGCAGGAAACAGGCGGCGGGACCGATTGTTTATACTGATGCATACAGGGAAGGAGAGTATCACTTCGGCGAATCATCGACAGTTTCTGTATATGATTCATCTGGCTGGGCAGAGCGGGGGTTCTGTCAGTCGTGTGGGACATTTATGTACTTACGATATAAGAAAGACAGTACGATTCATTTTAATGCTGAACTCTTCGATGAGATGGAGCCAACAGAATTAGTTGAAATTCACAAGGAAGACGAACCGGAATTCTATGGTGTCATTTACCCAACAGATGATTAAATGTTGACGGCGATAAAAATTGTTCAATTTATGGAAATGTTTAGCTAATAAAAAAACAACCCGGACGAAAGAATCTGACTCTTTCGTCCGGGTTGTTTTAATGTAAGCATTCTTCTCCATATTCTCAATTTTCATCAGCAGCTGACTGATTTTGTCATTCAGTTCCTTGATTTCCTCTTTGTATTCCCCTCTTTCGGGATCATTACTCACCATGAAAAATGAGGTGATCGTACTGGTCAATGCGCCGAAGAGGACGATCCCAGTCAGCAAGAGAACCATGGCGGTCAGTCTGCCGACGACGGACTCATTAGAGATATCACCGTAACCCACTGTTGTCTAGGTAACAAACGCCCACCAGAGTGAGTCGATGAAATTGACACCTTCTGCGATAGAGTAGACCGTTGCACCGATAAGCAGGATCGTCCCGCTGGCATAGATCATGTAGGCAAAGCCGTTTGTATTGAAGAACATTTTGATATGGCGAGACATTTTTCCTATCAGTCCAACTAATCGGGTCATACGAAAGAGTCGGGTCAGCCGACTCATACGAGACAGTCTGGATAACCTGGCAATCCTGAAAAGACGGGAAATCCAGAACACCGAGAAGGCAGAATGAAAGGGAATGATGGCAATCAGGTCCAGAATGTTCTCTCTGAAATGACTGCTTTCTCTTCTAGTTCTAATAGACGGCTGAAGAAATCACAAGCAAAGAGCAGCAATATCAGGCGGTCGATTTCAAGGAAAGGGGAAACACCGATATCAAAGACTGCCAGACTATCCATGACGACCATGCTCACTGAAAAGAGTGCCAGGATAATAATGACCGGATCATAATATTTTTTCAATACAGTCATGAGGTTCCTTCTTTCTTAAATAGGTAATAGCACATATGTAAAAGGGTCCGTTCAGATTGACTGAGCAGGCCCTTTTAGTCTGCTTAATTAGGATCAGCTCCTCCAAAATTTAGTGTAATCTGCTTTATCTTCGATATTAAACTGGATGATGTTTTTGAGCAAATCATAATTAACCGGCTGATTCCACTTGATACGGAACAGTTGCTTTGTCGCTTCATAATCAGCTGCGGCAATTTCTTCTGCGAAGTGATTCATCGTAACCTGTTCAGGCGCTACAGCAAGGTGGTTCTTGGATGTACTGAAACCTATAATGAATGTGCCGTGATCGGAGAACATCGGCTGGTTCCACTTGAATTGTTTCTCCAGTTGTGGAAACGAATCCTCTATCCACGTCAGAAGGTCTCTCACACGATCCTGATGTTCTACTGAATCGAGCTTGTTTATAAATGTATCAAATTCTTCCATACTTATCCCCTCCAATATTTAACGGTTAGTGTCAATACTTTCTTTTAATAATTGCTTACAATGGTTGTTATATCAAGGAAAAGCAAAAAAACACT
>NZ_BAAADA010000207.1:0-2080 GCF_039522005.1 Alkalibacterium indicireducens | reverse complement strand
TAGATTAAGGGTCTTCTTTCTTTTTGTCTAGGTCGAATTTCCCCTCTTCCGACATTAATTTTACACATAGTAAGCATTTGACGAGAATGTGTTTCACGTGAAACAACTTATGCCAACGAAAAAAACAAGAAAAGAAAGAGCTGCAACAGTTATTACACTGTCACAGCTCGATAATATTAATTTAGTTTAATCTTCAGTTACAAATGGCAACAAGCCCATGATACGAGCACGTTTAATTGCTTTTGTTAATTTACGTTGGTTTTTTGCATAAGTTCCAGTTACACGACGTGGTAAAATTTTACCTCTGTCTGAAATGAAACGTTTAAGCAAGTCCACATCTTTATAATCGATATATTCGATGTGATTTGCTGCAAAGAAATCTACCTTACGGCGTTTTCTTCCGCCTCTGCGTCCAGCCATGTTATAATCCTCCTTTTATCTTGAATCAAAATGGTAAATCGTCATCTGAGATATCGATGGAGTCATTGTTACTTTCAAATGGATCTTCATCGAAGTTAGCATAATTGTTCTGATTATTATTTCTTGGAGCCTGATTCTGGTTGTTTTGTTGAGAATAATTACCGCTGTTATTGTTTGAATAATTTGATGACCCATCATTCTGCGCACGTTTCTCAGTGACAGATTTCGGTTCAAGCATCTGGAAATTCTCACAAACGATCTCTGTTACATAGACTTTTCTTCCTTCGTTGTTCGTATAATTACGAGTCTGGATACGACCAGTCACGCCTACTAACGAACCCTTACGAGTAAAGTTAGAAATTGTTTCTGCTGTCTTTCTCCAGGCAACACAGTTTACAAAGTCCGTCTCGCGTTCTCCTTGAGCATTTGTGAATGGACGCTCTACTGCTACGGAAAAAGTTGCTACTGCAATCCCGCTTCCAGTATAACGCAATTCTGCATCTCTGGTTAATCTTCCCACTAAAACGACATTATTAATCAATCAAAGGTCTCCTTTCATCAAAAGGCAATCATATTTATTGTTTCACGTGAAACAATTAGTCTTCCAGACGTACGATCATATGACGAAGAATATCGTCATTGATACGAGCTAGGCGCTCAAATTCGTTGATTGCAGCTGCATCATTGGACTGTAGGTTTACCAGACGGTAAGTTCCTTCACGGTATCCTTTGATTTCATATGCAAAACGACGTTTCGCCCAGTCTTTTGATTCAGTAACTTCAGCACCGTTATCTTTAAGAATAGTTTCGAAACGCTCAACAAGAGCTTTCTTTCCATCTTCATCAAGATCAGGACGGATAATATACAATAATTCGTACTTAGCTGTTTGACTCATCTTTGACTGTCACCTCCTTATGGTCTTTGGCCCTTTCATTTGAAAGAGCAAGGAGAGTATTCATTTAAGAGTACTCACTCCGAAATATTATAGCATACAGCGACTTACAAAACAAGTCCTTATTGAGGTTTAATGTAAGTATCTACTGTATCTACTGCCTTTATCACTCCTAACCTATTTCTCATTTAATTATAATGAAAAATTAGTATTATATTACGACGATTATAGTAAGCTATGTATAAACCGCTTACAAACTAAAGCAATGGAGGTATTTAAGTTGATAACATTCATATTGGGTATTACAGCACTTATATTGGGTTATATTTTTTACGGTAAATTTATTGAGAAAAATTTCGGAATTGAGCACAAGCGTACCACTCCTGCCTTCGAACTCGCAGATGGTAATGACTATGTCGTTATGGGTACAAGGAAAAATGCTCTTATTCAGCTGCTTAACATTGCAGGTACAGGACCTATTTTTGGACCTATTATGGGGGCTTTATACGGACCGGTAGCATTTATATGGATCATTTTCGGCAATATATTTGCCGGCGCCGTCCACGATTTCATGCTTGGAATGATCTCACTTCGTAATGAAGGGGCTCACTTACCCGAACTGGCTGGACGTTATCTTGGAAAAATGATGAAGCACGTCGTTAATGCCTTTGCTGCTTTACTTCTTCTCTTAGTAGGTGAGCCAATTTCATAATTATTTGTCGTGTTTAACACCTGATAAATCAACTTTTTTAAAACATAGAAAAAAG
>NZ_BAAADA010000206.1:0-1765 GCF_039522005.1 Alkalibacterium indicireducens | reverse complement strand
AGCGATAACCAAGATATTTAATTATCAAAGAACTAAAGTGAATGGATCATCAAAAGCGACTTTTTGAAATTGGGGATGGGAAAAAAGTCACCTTTTAGTAATAATTTATAAATCTGAGTAATTAAAAACACCGTCAAATCAAGGATCATTTTTCCTAGATTTGACGGTGTCTTCTAATTCAGCTAGTTATTTCCCAGCCCCGCTCCATTCTTTCAAACAGTTAATCAATCAACTAAGTTAAGAACAATTCTTAACTACAAACTTATTATACGAAGAGGTTATGAAGTGACAATTGGAAAAGTTGGTACATTAGAGGTTGATTTTGTAGCAAGTAAGGCTGATGAGATAGTTTACTATCAAGTATCGGCTACGATTATGGATGAAAAAACAAAAGAACGTGAACTACGCCCACTCCAGTCCATAACTGATAATTATCCTAAGTATATCCTCACTATGGATAATACAGTTTTTAATGACTTTTCTGGTATAAAGGTGAAGAATATAATAGATTTTCTTCTTGAGTAATTTGACTATCAGCTGGGTCACAGTTTTTAGGTAATAGAGGTATAAAGGTAGACTCTTCACTTCGGAAGTATAATATCATATACCTTTATAACTACTAAATACTGGGTTTTAAACAGAAGTTGAGCTATATATGACGGATAGGCTAACATGACCTAGTAACTTTTTCATTTACTGTGAATACTTTGTACCAATATAATAAGATACTAAAAATCCAATAACTAAATAAAAGATTCCAAGTAGGATTTCCTGTCCTAATATATCCCTAGGAATAATTGCAAATATAGATCCAAATACAAATCCTAATACAGTATAATATGTAAAACCATAAGCTCTTTCAAATAGAAAATTTATTAATTTTGCAAATAATAATACACTTAGGACAAATCCTATCCCTACTGGAATGATTACCATAAGGTCTAAGCTTACAAGAGCATCCAAAAGAATTTCATAAGCCCCAATATACATAAGAATAAATGATGCACTTACCCCTGGTACTATAGTTCCAAATCCAATTATAAGACCATAAATAATAGTGGCAATTAGTCCTGAGGAAGCTTCTGGCATAATATTTATCACATTATTCTCTAATATGGTAAATATAATTGTTATACTAAGGGCAATTATACAAGGAATTAGATATGAGCCTTTAAAACCCTTTTTATTTGCATCTTTAATCACTAAAGGGATAGTCCCTACCATAAGCCCAATAAAGATAAATTTTACATTGGTTTCATGGTATACAAATAAATATTGCATAATTCTACTAAAAGCTAATACACCAAAAGCTATACCTACACCTAAAGAAAAAAGGGCTTTAATTTTTCCCATAAAATCAGTAAATATATTAGCAATGGCACTGGTTAATTTGCTATAAACACCAAGTATTACCGCAAAGGTACCCCCACTTACGCCTGGAGCTACGGCTCCTATACCTATGATTATTCCTTTTAAAAAATCATTTAAAAATATCAAAAATATCAACTCACAATCAAAATCAAATTTTATTACCTGTCTGCTGCTTTATTCCCTAAGCAAAAAAACCAACTATACTACCTAAATTCTACGTCGCTTTACGAAAACCATTAAACATCGATATTTCCGATGAACCTACGAAGAATTCAAGTAGTTGCTTCTACATTTTAACATTTCATGCACCCCCTTTCAACAAAAGTTAGTGTCAATACTTTCTTTTAATAATTGCTTACAATGGTTGTTATATCAAGGAAAAGCAAAAAAACAC
>NZ_BAAADA010000205.1:0-60441 GCF_039522005.1 Alkalibacterium indicireducens | reverse complement strand
GACATTCATTGAATACAAAGCAACATTGGAAGGCATACAAGTGGAGTATGTGAACCCTGCACATACCAGCCTAACCTGCCCGAAATGTACCGAAAGGAATAAAGCAAAGGACCGAAAGTATCGGTGTAGTTGTGGATTTGAAAAACACAGGGATATCGTTGGTGCAATGAATATTCGCTATGCACCTGTGGTTGACGGTCACAGTTAACCAGCCTAAGATGCTATATGCACTGTCTTAGGAGGGGCAATGAGATGCCCTCACCTTGAGGCTTGAACAAAACAGAAATGGACTGCGTTCGTACAAGCACTCAAGAATCCCACCCGTCAAACCGAAAGGTTCGGGCTTGCGGCTTTAGCCGTGGGAGTCTCAAAAGAATGATTATTGTTGCATTTGGAAGTTATGCAGCGATCCTTGAATCAGATGGAACGTTGACAGTAATGGAAAAATCAAAACAGAAACGTCTTGAAGAAGATGATTTTTTCCTATAAAAAGATACCCTTATAGTACATGTGACTTGCAGGCTCTCTGCTCTACAGTCAATATGTGTATTATAAGGGAGTTTTTTTATTCTTTAACTGGAAGAACAATTAGTTCTTTAGTAGTCTGGGTAAAAGGATCAGCTCCTTTATCAGTTACAACCAGACAGTCTTCAATTCGAATGCCTGCCGTTCCTTCTATATATACGCCAGGTTCGATAGAAAAGCACATGCCGGTCTGTATTGGGATGGTGACTCCTGGGGCAATATTAGGAAATTCATGGACAGATCGCCCCAGGCCATGACCCAGGCGATGAGTAAAATAGTCGCCATAACCTGATTCAGTAATGATCTGTCTTGCCGCAGCATCCAATTCTCCTGCTGTAATGCCCGGCCGTACAGCTGCCTGAGCTGTTTTTTGAGCGTTAAGCACAATGGAGTATAGCTCTTTAAGCTTAGGTGAAGGGTCCCCGTAACTGACCGTGCGTGTCACGTCACTGGTGTACCCATTATAGACCACACCGAGATCAAAGAGCACAAGTTCACCGGCCTGAAGCTTTCGATCTCCAGGAGTGCCGTGCGGGCTGGCAGCGTGATCGCCAAACAGCACCATCGTATCAAAGCTCATCTCTTTAACACCCAATTTTTTCATCTCATACTCAATGACAGCAACGACTTCTTGTTCAGTTATGCCTGTGGATAGGGCGTCCATGCCGACACGCAGGGCTTCATCAGCCAGATAACCAGCCTCTTTCATTATAAGAATCTCTTCACCGGATTTAATTACTTTCATGTTCTGAAGGTATGATGTGACAGACTTGAATGAAGCATCAGGGAAGAGTGACATCAACTGATGATAGCGGTCTACTACAAGATAATCTGATTCGATGCCGATTGTGTTAAATAATCCGTCCTCTGCAACATTCTCTTTCAGGATCGCCCAAGGGTTGTCCTCATCCTTATAGCCAGTCACTATATCAACGGCACCATAGGAGCGGGCTTCAGATTCTTCCAGTTTTGGTACAAGTAATTGAGTGGAGTCAGCCGTGATTAGTAGAGCCAGTACGCGCTCATGAGGATTACTGTAGAAACCAGTAAGATGGGCGATAGTATCCGGATTGTCAATATATACAAAAGACAAGGTCTGATCAATCATATATTTTTTAAATGCGTCAAGTGGGTTCATAATTATCCATCCTTTTAAATTAATCGTGGTTTTAGTGTACCAAAAACTTCTCTTTTAGAATAGAAAATGATAGAATGATTATGAAGAAAGCCTTTTCTGAAAAAGTTTTAGAAAATTTCATGAAAATTTATCGATTTAATTGAAAAAGGTTACATTTCCTGTTATTCTGTTAACAGAAGTATGCGCTCACAAGATTTTTATTCTATATATGTTAAAGGAGATTAAATAATGGATAAGCAAACAATTACGATTTATGATGTGGCACGTGAAGCCGGAGTATCCATGGCTACGGTGTCACGCGTAGTCAACGGTAACCCGAATGTCAAACCTACTACCCGAAAGAAAGTTCTGGACGTCATTGACAGACTGGACTATCGTCCTAATGCCGTAGCAAGAGGGCTCGCAAGCAAGAAGACAACTACGGTTGGAGTCATCATTCCAGATGTCACAAATTTGTATTTCTCTTCTCTGGCACGAGGCATCGATGATATTGCAACGATGTACAAGTACAACATTATTCTTGCAAACTCAGATGAAAATGAACAGAAAGAAGTTCAGGTGCTCAACACACTGTTGGCCAAACAAGTTGACGGTGTGATCTTCATGGGTAACAAAATTACAGAAGAACTTAGAGCTGAGTTTTCCCGTTCCCGCACACCGGTCGTACTGGCAGGTACTGTTGACCCGGATGAACAAGTAGGCAGTGTCAATATTGATTACGAAACAGCTACTGAAGATAGCGTAGATATGCTGGTAGGAAACGGACACAGCAAGATCGCATTTATTTCCGAAAGCCACGATGAGCCAATTAACGGACAATATCGTCTGAACGGATATAAAAAAGCTCTTGAAAAAGCGTCCATCTCTTATAACGAAGATCTAGTTCTTCAATCTGAATACACCTACAAAGTAGGCGAAGCAGTATTTGAACAACTTAAAAAAGCTGGCGCTACCGCAGCAGTAGTCTCTGATGACGAACTGGCAGTCGGAATTCTTAATGCTGCCCTTGATAGAGGGGTATCAATTCCTGAAGATTTTGAGCTTATCACATCTAACAACTCAAAACTAACAGCAATGACCCGTCCGCAGATGAGCACCGTCGTTCAGCCATTGTATGATATTGGTGCTGTAGCGATGCGTCTATTGACTAAATTGATGAATAAAGAAGAGATTGACGAAAAGACTGTCAAACTTCCATATACGATAGATGCTAAAGGAACAACTAAATAAAAGGTGATAAAGGACAGCTGTACTGGCTGTCCTTTTTTTGCGCTAACAATGCATTTTTAATTAAGGCCATCATAATCATATGGAAAAGGTAAATTAAAAAACAGCTGCTGACCAGTTAAGGTGAGCAGCTGTTTCAATTAGAATTTATTCTTCTTCGTCATCTGTATTATCATCGTCATCATCATTTTTGTCAGACGGTGGTGTGGCTTCAGAGTTGACGTTGCCGTTACCGTTAGATGATCCATTGTCATTTGAGTCGTCATTATCATCAGACGACTCATTTCCGCTGCTCGATCCGTTATTTCCATTGGATGAGGCATTATCATTCCCGTTGCCATTACCGTTTCCGTTAGAAGATTCTTCTTCATCGTCTTCATCGTCTTCAGGTTCCGGCTCAGATTCTGGTTCAGGTTCAGGTGCTTCAGATGACTCGTCGCCATTGGACTCGTCATCTGAAGCAGCATCGTCTTCTGTTTCTTCATCGTCTTCATCGTCTTCATCGTCATCATCATCATCATCGTCGTCGGAAGATAATGCACGACCCCAGAATTCTTCCAATTCCTCATCTGTTGCTCCGATTGCAAAGTCATAAACTGTGGTTCCAGGAACGTTATCTGACTTGAACAGTTCAGTATGTGTATTACCAGAGTAGTTGAATGTCGATCCGTCAGGGGCTTCAACTTCACCGGCTTTCATACCAGTATCTACTATGACAGAATCTTCAGTTACACCATCAGGACGAGCATGGGTTTCGCCCACACCAAGAATATCCGGATTAACCGCATGGACAGCATTCATAATGCGTGCCCACATGTCTCGGTTACGTCTGCTTGGATGGAGACCAAAGTCATCTCTTAATGAGAGCTCGTTTGTTCCATACCCCATCCATGTTCCAAATGATACGCTTGGGGTACTGCCGATATACCAGACGTCGTGACGATCCTGAGTAGTTCCTGTTTTTGATACCCAGTCTGAAGAAAAATTCAGCTGATCAATGGTTCCTTGTGCAGTCCCATCAGTATGAACTCCTCGTAGCATATCGATTAGCAGATAATTGGAAGCCGGGCTCCATACTTCAGTCTGTTCCACTTCATGTTCATAAATAATTTCACCTGCACTGTTTTCGATGCGTTCAATCATGTAGGCGTCTGCATGCTGACCGTTATTTCCAATAGTTGAAAATGCGCTGATCAGGCCGACAGGAGAGGGGCCATCAGGTCCACCGATAGAAAACGAAGGGAAACTGATTGTTTCAGGCGCAACATCGTCAGCAGTAATTCCCATATTTCTAATGTAACTTTCCAGATCGACGTCTTCCTTCATTAATTCAGCATGAATTTTAAAGGCAGCCAAGTTTTTTGAATCCTCAAGAGATTCTCTGGCAGTCAGCCACTCATTAGTTGTGGCTCCAACGTTTGTCGGAGTGTAATAATTCCATTCTCCAGTAGCTGGATTCCACTCATCTCTTATTTCAACCTCTGTATCAGGTATGATAGTAGCGGGATTAAGAAGGTTAGCGTCAATAGCCGGTCCGTATACTGCGAGCGGTTTTATGACTGACCCTGGACTTCTGTTCATCTGAAATGCATTGTTAAATTGACTTAGTTCATAATCTCTTCCACCGATAAATCCGATGATTCGTCCGGTATCATTATCAATCAATGATCCGCCATATTGAACAGGAAGAGTAGTGGACTGAGTATTCCCGTCTGCATCTTCCCATGTGTAAGTCTGTTCAGCTCCTAGCTGATCCTGATACTCTCTTACGGTTTCTTCCATTGCATGGTGAACATCACGGTCAATCGTTGTATGAATTTGGTAACCGCCATTTCTAATCTCAGAACGAATCTGTTCTTCATACTCACTTAATAGATCAGGATTTTCTTCCAGTTCTTCATTCGTAATACCGTCACGTTCGAGTGCCTGAACAACTAGAATACGACGGGCTTCAAATTCTGCACGGTCATAAACATAAGACAAATCTTCATAATCGATTTCTTCACGATTTAAAAAGTCCTGTGTCAGATCGTATTCTAAAGCTTCCTGATACTCATCGTAAGTGATGAGCCCTACACGGTACATTCTGAACAGTACTTCTCGCTGTCTGCGCAAGCCAAGTTCCTGATCTTCCTTGATGGCACCAGTGTTTGTATAAGGACTGAAGACGTTTGGACGCTGAGGCAGTCCAGCTAAAAATGCGGCTTGAGGAAGGGTCACTTCTGATGCAGGAACTCCAAAGATCCCTTGAGCGGCTTCTTCAACACCCGCAATATTCTGGCCTTTATTGTTTCTGCCGAACGGGGATACATTCAGGTAGGCTTCCAGAATTTCTTCTTTATCCATATAATTCTCGATGCGCATGGCAAGAAGAATCTCATTAGCTTTACGCTCATGCGAAACTTCCCCGCCAATGATCTGTTGTTTGATCAGCTGTTGTGTTATAGTCGATCCACCAGTAGAGGCACCAGACTCTGTCAGATCCTGAACGAGGGCACGGGCGATAGCTTTAGGAACGATTCCTTCATGATCGAAGAAGTACTCATCTTCCGTTGCTATAATCGCGTCAACTAGAAGTGGAGACATCTGTTCCAGTTCAACTGGTGTCCTCATGAGATCCGCTCTCAGATCACTGATCACTTCTCCACCTGCATAATACATTGTTGATGTTTCGTTAAAATCGTAAATCTGCTGGACCATCACTTCATGGTCAGGAATGTCAGTTCCACTGACCAGTGAAACGAAATATCCGACTGCCGCTCCAGCTACTAGTGAACCTCCTACAAGAAGTATGACAACCAGCATAATAATAAGGGACTTGACGACCCGATAAAAAATATCAAAATAATAGACAACATTCTCGAAACGTGAGGGTTCATTCGTTTCTTCTGTCTGTCTTTGCTTCTTTTCTTCAGAACGCTTCATTATGAACTCCTTTAAGTTTGATTTAATAGTCGTGTAGCTTGCTATATTATAGCAAAATAAGGGTAGAAATAAAATAATTGAGGAGATAAAGCACATATAAATGAGTGGACTGTGACAGAATTGTTAAGTACCTGCAAGAAAAAATCCTTTACGAAAATAGGAATCATTTTACGTAAAGGATTAATGGTTAGACTGTTTCAGGTAGAGTTTCTCCGATTTTTTCTAATCGTTCGACCACTTCTTCTCTGCTTAGGTGATGCTCTTTGACGTAACGGTTTTCCGGTGAAACACGGCAGTCATGAGAACAGCCTCTTAAATACTTGTGCTCATTTTCTTCGGAAGTAATGAACTGACGGTTACAGAATGGGTTGCCGCAATTAACGTAACGTTCACACGGTGTACCGTCAAACCAGTCTTTAGCGATAACAGTATGTTCCTTGCGGTTGATGTCCACACTGATGCGGCCATCGAAAACATACATTTTTCCGTCCCACAGTTCACCCTGAGTCTCAGGGTGCGTACCGTAGTTATGAATCCCACCATGAAGTTGAGCAACATCTTCGAACCCTTCTTTAAGAAGCCAACCACTCAATTTCTCGCAACGTACCCCTCCCGTACAGTAGGTAACGATGCGTTTGTCCATAAATTTTTCTTTGTTTTTCCTGATCCATTCCGGAAGTTCTCTGAAGGATCGGATTTCAGGACGTACAGCACCTCGGAAATGACCCAGATCGTACTCATAATCGTTTCTCGCATCAAGAACGATTGTATTCTCATCTTCCAGCGCTTGTCTGAATTCAGTAGGTTCTAGATATTGCCCAGTAATTTCATTCGGATCGAGGTCGTCTTCACCCAAACTTAGAGAGACGATTTCGGGACGATAACGGACATGCATTTTCTTGAATGCATGCCCCTCCGCAGGATCCATTTTGAAGAACAGGTCATTGAAGCGCTCGTCAGATTTTACAGCTTCCATATAAGCATCAGTCTGCTCGACTGTACCGGAGACAGTTCCGTTAATTCCTTCTTCCGAAACGAGAATGCGCCCTTTTAGCCCGATATCATTACATAAAGCCAGGTGCTCGGTTCTGAATTGTTCAGGGTTGTCTATTTTTACATATTTGTAGTAAAGCAATACACGATAATCACTCATTTAATTTCCTCCTGTTGCTGGGTATGATCTAGTCCATTCTTATGGAATCACTAAAAAGTATAGTCGTTTCGCTTACAAAATGCAAGTAGTCTCAGGGAGTATAGCCATTTCGAATGTAAAATTGACATCTAAGTGTAATATACTTGAAATTTAAACATCTCGACATAATGTTATACTTTATCCAATAAATTAAAACGCTGACATCTAAAAACTATGAATTGACGATTAATGGAGGGGCTTTTGTTGATCAAGAAACTTATACTGTCAACTTTATCAAGTGCACTATTACTTAGTACATTTTCTGCTGTACCGAGTGTATCAGCAGACGATTTTAACGATGCAATTGATGAACAAAGATCAATCATTGAAGAGACCGACAATCAGGTACATAACCTTGAAGAAACAATCAGTTCTCTTCAGGAACAGGTACGCAATGCAGAAGACGAGTTAAAGACTCTCGATCGTGATATCACTGCCAATGAAGATAAAATCAATGAAGTAGTTGAGCGACTGGAAGCAGCTCATGCTGAAATGAAAGAGCTTCAGGAGGAGATTGCTGAACTCGAAGACATTATTTCCAAGCGAACTGAACAGCTGGAAAGTCAGGCCAGAAAAATCCAGGTCGATGGACAGACGACCAGCTATATCGAATTTATCATAGAGGCTGAATCACTAACGGATATCATCGGCCGAATTGATATTGTGTCCAGTCTCGTGTCATCTAACCGTAAACTGGTTCGAGCACAGGTAAGAGACATGGAAGCAGTTGCCGAGAAGCAGGAACGGACTGAACAGACGATCGTTCAACAGAATGCACTGGGTGCTGAACTTGAAGTCATTTCTCAGGACCTCGAACAGCAGAGACTTGAAAAAGAAGTGCTCGTTGCACAGATTGCAGCAGAAAGAGCCACCGCACAGTCTGACAGAGATCGTTATCTTTCGCAGAGAGCTGAAGCAGAACAAGCTGTTTCTCAACTGATTGTAGCACGTGAGGAAGCTGCACAGGCGGCTCGTGAAGCTGATGAACAAAGACGAGCAGAAGCAGAACAGAGTGAACAGGAAGAAAGAGAAGCTGTAGCACGTGCTGAAGAGCAGGCAGCTGAAGAAGAGGCTCAAGTCTCATTATCATCTTCTCAAGCTTCTCAAACTTCTGAGCCTGAATCATCCAGCTCAGAAACTCCTGCACCATCTAATTCAGATAGAAACCAATCATCTTCCGGAAATAACGGAGGTTCCGCATCAAATACTGAATCATCTAACAACAATAATTCTGGAAACAACTCTGGTAATAACTCAGGAAGTAATTCAGTTAACAATGGTGGTGGAAATGGAACAGGTGGAAGTTCAAATGAATCATCCAACAAGCCTGCACCAGCACCACAACCGTCACCGGCTCCTGCTCCAAGCGGAGGAACAAGCTGGGCAACACTTCAGCCACATGCAACTAGATTGCTGGGAACAAGATACCAGCTGGGAGGAAGTACGGCAAGTGCCCTTGACTGTTCCGGATTTACATCTCTTGTTTTTAGACAAGTAGGCATTTCACTGCCACGTACAGCAGCTGGACAGTATGCCTCTTCAAGAAAGATATCCAGAAGTGACGCGCAACCTGGCGATTTGATTTTCTTCTCTGAAAATGGATCTACAATTTCTCACGTAGGGATATATGTTGGCGGCGGACGCTTTATCGGTTCTCAGACTAGTACGGGTGTCGCGTATACCAACGCTCACACTGGCTACTGGGGTGCTCGATTTGTAGGATACGGAAGATATTAATAGCAAACTCAAAAAGGGACATGCCTGAACGGGCATGTCCCTTTTTGAGTTTATAGCCAGATTTTCCCCCTCAAGTAGTGAACAAGCAACTGATATTGATCCAAGATTCAGCTCTCAGTAATCTCAGCATATTTTTGTAGACCTGCACCCTTTATATATTTGGCTAGGACAGACTTGAGGCTGCATTATAACCTGAGTGGGTTCCAAGACGAATCTTGCGACATACTGAAGCGGACCTTGCACTATGACTTTGATCTGAGAGTCGAATTACCTTCAACTTACAAGCCTCCACATTGTCATTCCATCACTTATACATAATGAAAAAGCAATGAGCGCCCGTCCTGATAATAACGGTGACTCATTGCTCTTTTGTATTCAGATCTTATATTACCCGAACTTTGTCCTGATTTATGCGCTAGACTAAAACAAATCTGACATCAATAAAAATTGACAACTAACTTAAATATAGGAGTCGGTCAGAGTCATGTACTCATCGATATCTGCCAAAACTTCATCAATTGCGGCCTGCCAGAAATCAGGTTGTGTCAAGTCGACGTTCAAGTGTTTTTCAGCCAGATCTTCAGTCGTCATGCTGGCCGTGTCTCTAAGCAGTTCACGGTAGTCATCTTCAAAGGCCGATTCCTGATTCTTCGCATGAGAATAGATCCCCAGGCTGAACAGGAAACCGAATGTATACGGGAAGTTATAGAACGGCACTCCAGTTATGTGGAAATGCAGTTTACTTGCCCAGAACATTGGGTGATAGGTGTCTAGCGCGTTCTGGAATGCTTCTTTTTGAGCATCTTCCATCAGCTGGCTCAGTTCCTTCTCGTCAAGCAGCCCCTTCTGTCTCTGTTCGTAAAAACGTGTTTCAAACAGGTAACGGCTATGAATATTCATGAACATGACAGCAGCACGTGAGATTCTGCTGTCCAGAAGAGCGATTTTTTCTTCAATAGACTCAGCTGCCTCGACTGTCGCACTCGAGATAACCATTTCACAGAATGTTGATGCAGTTTCCGCTACATTCATTGCATAGCGACGGTTCAGATGAGGCAGATCCCTCATAACATGACTATGGTAGGCGTGGCCCAGTTCATGAGCAAGAGTGGATACATTGTTAGCGGAACCGGAAAAAGTCATGAACACTCGGGATTCGCCACTCATAGGCAAGTTGGAACAGTAGGCACCAGGGCGCTTACCATCTCGATCTTCGGCTTCCACCCAGTTCTGTTCAAATGCAGTTTCAGCCAGTTCTTTCATCTCCTGACTGAAAGAAGCAAAGTGATCGACGACGAGAGACTGAGCTTCTTCAAATGAATAAGATTTAGGCTCGAAGTCCCCTAAAGAAATAGGGGCGGTCACGTCTGCCCAGTTGAGCTTGTCTTTGCCCATCAGCTTGGCCTTGCGATTAAGGAAGTCTACCACTTTAGGTTTGTTTTCGGTAATCGTATCCCACATCATATCCAAGGTATCCTTTTTCAGACGGTTGTATTCCAGAGCAGGATCAAGGAAATGGTCTTCTCCTCTGAGCTCATAGGTCTGTAGTCGGAACCCTGCCAGATGATTTAAAGTATCAGCAAACAGTGGCGCCTTGGCGTGCCAGGTCAGCTCCCAGTTATCAAGCAGAGATTCTCGGACAGCAGGGTCCGGATCCCCTGATAACTTATTGGCTGCCTGACCGGCTGACAGAGTGGATAACTCTCCATCTTTTTTAAACGGCACACGTATACTGTTCACTAGAGACTGATAGACGTTCCCAAAGCCTTCCAGACCATCCAGTGAGAGCTGCTGTATGATGCGTTCTTCTTTTTCAGATAAAAGCTTTTTACCTTTTTCTCTTTTTTCATTCAGATTGAAGGAACTCTGTTTAAGTCCTTCATGAGCAATCAGTTCAGTCCATTGATCTTCAGGAACAGCTTTCAGCTTTTTCATAAATAAAGTCTCTACATCGCTCATCTCGCTGCCCAGACGGCTGAGTTCATTAACGCGTTTGGCCGCCTTGGAATCATCCACGTTGGCAGAAAGGATGCCTCTTGAAAATGTTGATGCTTCTGATAAGTTGTCATAAGCAGTCTGGCGCTTGTCCAGAAAATCGAGCAGCTCAGTAGTATGAGAATTGGCCTGCTCAGCCGACCAGTTTATAATCAGTTTTTTAGCTTCTGAAATCGTCTCTCTGATGCCGTCAATAAACTGACTCAGTTCCTCAGAATCACTTCCCCCTTTAAAAATCCGTTCCATATCCCAGTTCAATTGTGTTTGCATACAGTCTCCCCCTTAGTTGATTGCTTTCATTGTATCGTTTTTTCCTTTTCATATAAAGGGACATCAGTTAGAATAATAGTATTGACTAATGGAGTGTGTAAAAATATGAGAAAAAAAACAAGTACTGCAGATAACATCTATCTTCTTTCTGCCTTTGTTGTGATGGCTATTTTGTACTACAGTTCCTCTATGAGCTATCAGGAGCAGACGGTCCAGCCAATTCTTAATCAATGGCTTGAAAATGAACCGTTCAGAGGGCTGCTGGAGCGTATGGCATTCATGTATGCAGGCAGTGAAGTCAGTATCGAGGCAACTGGTTATGTTGGATTCTTAGAGTTTTTCCTTAGAAAAGGGGCCCATTTCATTTCTTATTTCTTTTTAGGCCTGTTCTGGTACTTAGGATTAAGAAACAGAGTGGACAATCCGTACTTAACTGTACTGCTGGCTGTGATGCTGTCGATAGGTTATGCATCGTTTGATGAATTAAGGCAGTCCTTTCATCCAAACCGGACAGCGTTGATGGAAGATGTCATTCTGGATACTGCAGGAGCTGTGACTGGGGTCATTTCCGGCCTGCTGTCCACTAAACCACGCAGAAGGCGATCGCGTGTCAAAGCCTGATTCAACGGACTGACTAAAGACGGCAATGAAAGCGCAACCTGACCACCTTGAATGACAAAGGATTTTTGGTATAATAACAAAGGACAAACACTAAGATCAGGAAAGAGGAAATAGAATGGCAGGACATTCCAAGTGGAAAAATATTCAGCATCGTAAAGGTGCACAAGATGCAAAAAAAGGAAAGATTTTCCAGAAATTGTCAAAAGAAATCTATCAGGCAGCAAAAGACGGCGGTACTGATCCCGATACGAATGCTGCATTGAGACTGGCTGTAGACAAAGCGAAGGCAAACAATATGCCTAACGACAATGTCGACCGCGCAATCAAGCGTGCCACTGATTCAGGTCAGGGAGCTGACTATAAAGAAGTGCTGTATGAAGGATACGGACCAAGCGGAATTGCTGTTCTGGTTTACGCCCTAACTGATAACCTTAACCGCTCAAGCACAAATATTCGAGTGGCATTCGACCGTAATGGCGGATCAATGGGAGAAAAAGGAACGGTCAACTATATGTTCGACCGCAAAGGCTATATTGCAATCAGCAGAGAAAATCTCGATATCGATGAAGACGACATGCTGATGCACGTACTGGAAGCTGGCGGAGAAGATCTGGAAACGTCCGACGATGTCTTTGAAATCTATACCGAAGCAACGGAATTCGCTCAAGTACGGGATGCACTGAAAGAAGCAGGATTCGAGCTGGACCAGTCGGAACTAACGATGATTCCACAGACTACTGTACCTGTTCCTGAGGAAAAAGTCAGTGTGTTTGAAAAACTGATCGATGCTCTTGAAGATGATGATGACGTAAGCGAAGTTTACCATAATGCAGACATTTAAAATAATTTCACTTAATAGGCACTGGACAGAAAAATTGTCCAATGTCTATTTTTTTTCGTCACTTTTAGGATAAAAGAACAATATATATAGTAGACAGAAAAATTTTATGGAGGGGTGGTAAAAACTGGATACCGAATTATTCGCACAGCATCTTCTGACAGTAGCTGATTCTTACCGAACGAGTGATATACATGTTCTGCCGGAACAGAAACACTATGATATCTATTTCCGGTTGAATGGACAGATGGACAAACAATTCTATCTGGATAGAGAAGAAGGGGGACGGCTCATATCGTTATTTAAATACTTGTCGAATATGGATGTCGGCGAGAAAAGGCGACCTCAAAGCGGATCGATGACATTTCAGCTCGAAAAGAAAGCCATTGACCTGAGATTCTCCACGATCAGTAACTACCAGAGTCAGGAGTCTCTGGTAATCAGGCTTTTAAAGCAGAAAGAAACAGACGTGTCAGAGATCGGGACATTCTTTCAGTATGAATGGCAGCAGCTGAAAAAACTGGCCGATGCCAAATCGGGTCTCCTTCTCTTTTCAGGTCCTGTGGATTCAGGCAAGACGACCACGATGTATCATCTGGTTAAAAACAGGATAAGAGGTGAAAAACAGCAGGTGATTACAGTAGAAGATCCCGTTGAGATTGAAGAAGTCTCCTTCTTGCAGACACAGGTCAATGAGACGGCGGGCGTATCATATGAACACTTGCTGAAAAGTTCTCTCAGACATCACCCGGATGTGATCATCGTTGGAGAAATAAGGGATGAAGAAACGGCACGAATGGTCATTCGAGGCGCCCTGACTGGTCACCTGATTGTGGCATCGATCCATGCCAAAAACTGCACAGGGGTCATATCCAGGCTGATGGAACTGGGAATCAGTCGGCCATTGCTCCAGCAGACACTGATAGGGATATCTTTCCAGACGCTGCTTCCACTTTACTGTCCCTTGTGTGAAACAAACTGTCGAACCTTCTGTACCCATTATCCCAGAGATCAGAAACGTGCCGCTTTATTCGAAGTCAGAACTGGGGAAGCACTCAAAAGGAGTTTGGTGGAGTCGGGAGAAAAGAAATCCCGTGAAGATGCGCAACGTTCATTTAATCATTTACTGGAAAAGGTGACTGCCTATGGCTATATTTCGAAACAGACCTGCGACCGCTACCTCATTCCTGAGCACTAGGTTCCTTTACCTCCAGGGTCGCTTTCTGTCGCGACTTGGAAGACTTCTGGGAGAAGGGTTTTCCATGAAAGAGGCACTGGACTTCCTGAGAACACTCGAAAAAAAGGAAGCGGCAGGATGGGCAGACACGATCAGACAGGAAATACTTGAAGGAGGAGAACTGTCAGCTGGAGTCAGACGATGCGGCTTTCCCGAATCGGTGAGCACACAGATTCACTTTGCTTTGTATCATGGACACCTGCATGAAGCCATATCGCATGCGGGGCAGCAGCTGATGAAACGAGCAGAGCGCAAACGAAAGCTACTTAGCATTATTCAGTACCCGCTGATGCTGACAGGCTTTATTGTAGTCATGTTGTTTATGATGCGGTACATTCTCATCCCTCATATTGAACAGATTACTTCATTCCAGTCAGAGGTCATGCCGTTGAGCACGCGCCTGATTGTTATGCTGGTCTACCGGACACCCGAGGGCCTGGCACTGTCTGCTGGTCTGATCACAACAGCAATTCTCATATTTAAAAAAGCGAACAGCAGGAAAAGTGAAGTCGAGAAACTGAATACACTCACCAGATGGAGCCGCTCCACATTATTCACGCTTTACTGGAGCCAGTATTTTGCTTACGAGTGGGGCCAGCTGATCAAGGGAAGCTGCAGTCTCCTTGAAGTCATCACAATTATGAAAGGAGAGCAGAGCTCGAAGCTGGTCAAGGATATAGGGAAGCGAATCGAGAGTGAAATGCTTAAGGGTCTGTCTTTTTCTGAATCTCTAACCCCCTATCATTTTTTAAACGAAGAATTGAAGGAAGTGATTCGTCAGGGTGAGCTTTCCGGAAAACTTGGCCATGAACTGACAATGTTTGCCCACAGCTGTGAAGAGGATTTTGACCGGAAGACAGAACAGCTGATGGCTCTAATCCAGCCCATTGTTTTTGTAGGTGTTGCATTAGTCATTGTTGCGATTTATGCCGCTCTGCTGCTGCCCACATTTACTGTTATGGATACATTTTAAAGGAGGAAAAATAAATGATAAATAGATTACGCAATAGATTAAAGAAGGAAAATGGCTTCACACTGATTGAAATGTCTCTGGTCCTGCTGATCATATCTGTGCTCCTGTTATTGTTCGTCCCTAACCTGTCCAAAAGACAAGAATCAGCAAACGATACTGGAACTGATGCGATCGAAACAGTCCTGCAGAGCCAGGTGGATTTGTATAAAATAGAAGAAAAGAAAAACCCTGAAAGTTTCGATGTAATGGAAAATGAACAGTATCTGACACCTAATCAAGCCGATCGGGCCAATAAAGAATTTCAGTTGAATGGCGGCATTGTGACGAAAAAAGCTAAGTGACAGGTGAATCATGACGTGGTCAATGAATAAAGAAGAGGGCATGACGCTGATCGAAACACTACTGGTGCTCACTGCTCTGTCCATTATTATCTCAATACCTGCTGTTCAGTTCAGTCGACTCAAAGAAAGATCTGAAACAGCCCTGTTCTTTGAAACCTTTCAGTCGAGTGTCACCCTCATGCAGAACTATGCGATACTTAATGATAAATGGACAGTCATCGAATTCAGGCGTCCACTTAAAGATATATCATTCAGAGTAGCGGGTGAACGGGGGCATCCGATCGAACACAAACTGTCTCTGCCGGATCACATCTCATTATTGAATGATCTGACTGAATTCAGGTTTTCAAGAGGGACGGGACATATAAGCGGACATGAGGTCATCAGATTCCGCACACCGGAAGGAATTGTAGAGTTTGCCTTCCAGCTGGGAAGTGGCCGATATGAAATCAGGTAAATGGAGAAAAAGCGGAGGGTTCATCCTTATGGAAGCCCTGATCAGCTTGAGTCTGATCACACTAGCAGTATGCAGCATGCTTCCGTTCCTTGTGGATACTTTTGTAATCAGAGAAGAAGCAAAACTAAACGTGGAAACCAGCAGAGTTCTTTACGAAACAGCTCAGTTCTGGGATAGAACATATCAGTCGAATGCGATGATGGTGGACGGCAAGCTGATCGTAGTTATTGAAAATAACAATCGAATCACAGTCAAAGGAGAGAAAATCAGTGATCAGATGGTGGAAATCCTGTCAGTCAAATGGAAAAAATGATCAGGGACTGACTTTGATCGAATGCCTAGTTACTATCCAGGTCATAAGTGCTATGGTCCTGCTTTTTTCTTTCGCTCTCAGCCAGTTTACAGCACTTGAAAGACAGGTGAATGATGACAGACAGATCGAGTGGCACCTCTTCTTGAACTATCTCGAACAGGATCTGAAAGACAAGGTGGTCACGGATGTGAAGGGTGAGACGATTACTTTCAAAAAGGTGGTGGATGGTGTAGTGCAGGAGGAGCCCATGACCTACAACCGCTATAAAAATCTATATAGGAGAAGTGTGCGTGGACTGGGGCATCACCCTGTTCTAATGAGAATCAGTACCTTCTCAGCCGAAAAGAAAGATGACCAGCTGATATTAAAGGTCACTTTTGATAACCTGGAATCATACAGAGGCATAGTGAAGGTGGTGGATCATGTTCTGGAGTAAGGGCTTCGCAGATTCTATACGAAGCGATGAGGGGAGCACGCTATTGTCTGCACTCATTATGCTCATGTTTACTTCGTTCCTATTGTTGTCATCGGTCACAGTCCTCAAGCATCAGATGATCCAGTACAGGCAGACGGCTCTCAGCTATGAAGCCAGAACGATGATTGAAATGACAGAAGTTCTTTTAAAAGATGATTTTGATGATTATCAGTCTTATCCCAGTGAAGTGAGATTTTCATCAGGGAGCACAACAGTGAGCAGGCTCACCGATACACGATTTCTTATCAAGGCAGAACTGAACAATCAGCATACTAGTCAGAAAACAGTTGAGCTGGCAGTGAAGCCTGTAGAACCGAGTACACCCCTAAAAACAGACGAAAGCATTGATGACGAAGCAGTGGGAGATGAGCCAGAGGCCACACCAGAAGTCCAGGCTGTAAAAGACCATCAGGATGAATGAAACAAGATACTAAGCATAAATTGATTTGAGCATCAGTGGGCCAGACTGAAGAGAGCCTGCTGATGCTTTTCGCTGTTCAGCTGTCCTGAATATAGGTGTTGGGAACCGGATGTACAATGGCTGCCCATTCGTTTCTTTTTTAATTCAGCTTTGCTATAATAAAACAGATGAACGAAGAGCTGTACGATAAACTATAGAATAGGGTGTTCAAATGTTACGAGTAAAAGCCGTTCAAACAGAACTGAAGAAACAGGAGCTTGATGCACTGCTGGTTACGAGTCCGTTTAATCTCCGCTATGTCTCCAACTTTACGGGAACAACTGGACTGGGTGTCATCACTCACGACAAAGCCTACTTTGTCACCGACTTCCGCTATACTGAACAGGCTGCTGAGCAGGCAGAAGGGTACGAAATCATCCAGAACACTGGACCGATTTTTGATGAAGTCAAAGCACTAGTTGAAAAAGAATCGATTGCAAACCTTGGATTCGAGACAAATTTCATGACTTTTTCAAATTACGAACTGCTGAATTCACTTGTGGAATGCAGGCTGACTCCTGTAAGCGGGCTTATCGAGTACTTAAGAGAAATCAAGGAAGAAAGCGAAATTGAAACAATACAGAAAGCAATTAAGATCACTGAATACGCCTTCGAAGAAATCCTTCATTTCATCAAACCTGGCGTGACAGAGGTAGAAGTAGCCAATAAACTGGATTTTCTGATGAGAGAAGAAGGTGCCAGTGGAGTATCATTCGATACGATCGTGGCCAGCGGAAAGCGTTCTGCGATGCCTCACGGAGTAGCGAGCGATAAGGTTATCGAACAGGGAGACATGATCACGATCGATTTCGGGTGCTACTATAACGGATATGTATCAGACATGACTCGTACATTTGCATTAGGTGACCCTGGAGAAGAGCTGAAGAAGATTCATCAGATCGTTCTCGACGCAAATCTGAAAGTAACAGAGCAGATCAGGGCTGGAATTACTGGGAAGGATCTGGACGCTGTAGCCAGGGATTATATTACAGAAAAAGGGTATGGTAAAGCGTTCGGGCACTCAACTGGACACGGGATCGGACTTGAAGTGCATGAAGGCCCTGGAATCAATTTCAAGAATGAAAATGTACTGGTCAGCGGAAATGTCATCACAAACGAACCTGGGATCTATATTCCTGGACTTGGTGGCGTTAGAATCGAAGATGATCTGGTCGTCACTGATAGTGGCAGCAGAAACCTTATGAGCGTATCAAAAGAACTGATTCAGCTTTAAGGAAAGCCTTGTGAAGAGTAGTGATTTCAAATAGGTTTTCGCTTTAAATCATGTTACAATAAAGAGAGAATTAAAATACGTTTTATTTATGCCGTATTTTAAATTAGGAGGAAAACAGGTAATGATTTCAACAAGTGAATTTAAAACAGGTCTGACGATTGAATACGATGGAAGCATCTGGAGAATCATGGACTTCCAGCACGTAAAACCAGGAAAAGGTGCGGCATTTGTCCGTTCTAAACTTAAAAATCTGAGAACCGGTGCAATTCAGGATGAAACATTCCGTGCTGGCGAAAAGATGGAAACCGCTCATATCGAAACGAAAGAGATGCAGTATCTTTATGAGAATGGTGGAAACCACGTCTTCATGGATACTCAGACATATGAACAACTTGAAATTCCTGGCGAACGTATTGAAGATGAACTGAAATTCATGAAAGAAAATATGGAAGTCGAAATCATGATGTACGGACATGAAGTCCTTGGTGTTGATCTTCCTAAAAAAGTCGAGCTGAAAGTAGTAGAAACAGAGCCTGGAATCAGAGGCGACACAACAGGCGGAGGATCCAAGTCTGCAACACTTGAGACTGGGGCAGTTGTAACTGTACCTTTATTCGTCAACGTTGATGACATGCTGGTCATCAACACAGATGAAGGAAGCTACGTTTCCCGAGCTTAATCATTACATCGATTCAGTAAAAGGAGGAAGAGTGATGAGTGAAAAAATAGTCGATACAAATAGAACAAATCTAATAGGTGAAATCGAAGTGGCTCCTGAAGTACTGGAAGTCATTGCCGGTATTGCTGCCAACGAAGTGGATGGCGTCTATGCCATGCAAGGACGCTTCTCTAAAACAATGAAAAATGTTTTCGGCAAAGCTAATCATAAAAAAGGTGTTCATTTGAATACAGATGAAGACGGGCTGAAAGTAGATATATACTGCTACTTCAAATTTGGCGTGAACGTGCCTGTCGTAGCTCAGACCATTCAGCAGCGAGTACGCGAACAAGTGCTGCATATGACCGATATTTCACTTGCTGAAGTGAACATTCATATTGCAGATATTGTACCTGAAAAAACTACAATCCAGGAATTGTTCGATCTGGATACGGAAGAAGATGAAAAATAGTGACTACTGTAAGGCGTGTGATAAGGGAAAAAGCCTTTCAGTCTCTTTTCCAGTTATCCACACATGATGAACTGACCGCTGACCAGGCCATTCGACTGGCATTGGAAAGTACCTTGTCTTTTGATGAGGGGCGTACGATCGAAGAGGCTATGAAAGATGCGTTGCCTGAGGAAAAGAATACTCAGCAGATCGTGACGGATGCGCTGCATTATCTCAGAAGACTGGTTGTCGGTACAAGAGATAACAAAGAAGTGATTGATGAGACAATCACCAGACATCTAAAAAACTGGTCTTTGAATCGTCTTGAACGTACCAACAGGCTGCTGCTTGAGCTGGCTGCATATGAACTGCTTTTTGAAGCAGAGACGGATAAGCGTATCGTCATGAATGAAGCGATCGAGCTGGCTAAGACATTCAATGATGAAAAGGCAAGTAAATTCATAAATGGTGTCCTGCAGAGCATTGCAGATGAGAATAAAGTTTGAGCACTTTTTTCTGTCAGATATCCGCCAGTTCCGGATATGAAGAAATGAAATGTGACGCAGACAGCAAGAGAGGGCGGGGAAATAGAGTGTAGACCACATTCTATTTTTTTGCTCTTTTTATTTTCATCCAGCATCAGAACTTTAGAAAGGAGTTTGCTATGAGTGAAGACTACCTTACTGTCTCCCAGCTGACGACATATGTAAAAAGAAAATTTGATTACGATCCTTATCTTGAACGTGTTTTTGTTAAGGGAGAGATTTCGAATTACAATCCTCACCGCAGGAATTCTCATCAGTATTTCAGCATTAAAGATAAAGATGCCAAACTGTCAGTGGTCCTGTTTCAGCGGGAAGCCAGAAAACTGAACGTCGAATTGGAAGAGGGCATGAGCGTTATGGCTGTAGGTCGCTTGTCTGTCTATGAAAAGAACGGGACTTACCAGCTTTATATTGAACACATTGAACCAGAAGGACTTGGACAGCTCTATGCAGCTTACGAAAAGACTAAAAAGAAACTGACGGAAGAAGGCTGGTTCGATGCATCACGCAAACAGCTTCTGATTCGGTTTCCTAAAAGAATTGCTGTGGTAACCAGTCCGAGCGGAGCAGTAATCAGAGATATTCAGACAACTATAGAAAGACGATTTCCTATAGTTGAACTCACTCTTTACCCTACTTTAGTTCAAGGAGACAAAGCCGCCGATTCGATCGTAAAAAGCATTAAGAAGGCGGACAGGACGGGCGATTTCGATACGATCATTGTCGCCCGGGGAGGCGGATCGTTTGAAGACCTGTTTCCATTTAATGAAGAAAAAGTGGCGCTGGCAATTGCTCATGCGAAGACACCAGTCATATCATCAGTTGGACATGAAACGGATACGACACTTGCAGATCTTGCCGCAGACGTCAGAGCTGCGACACCAACTGCAGCAGCTGAACTGGCGGTACCTGTATTGACGGAAGAAATAGGTAAGATCGATCTGACAAGACAGAGACTGGTCCAGGCGATGCAGACACTTATTCGTCAGGAAAAAGAGCGGGTAAAACGAATGGAGCAGTCGTATATATTCAGGCAGCCCGAGCGGTTGTATGATGGATACAGCCAGAATCTTGACCAGCTCACGGATCAGCTGATCAGAAGCACGGATCAGAGGCTTCAGTCGGCACGTCAGAAGAGGGATATGCTGAATCAGCAAGTGCGTTCCTACAATCCTATGTCCCGAATCAGGCAGGCCAGGATTGATAATGAGAGACTGAAAAAACAGCTGTATACATTATCAAGGCAGGTTGTCGAAAACAAGTCAAGACAAGTGGATCATCTCATTCAGTCACTGGATCTCCTTTCCCCACTAAATATACTAGGAAGAGGATTCGCTGTTGCCAGACAAAATCAGACTATTATCAAGTCAACTGAACAGATTAACATAAATGAATCACTGGATGTCACCATTTCAGACGGAACAGTCAAAGCGAATATAACTGGAATCAGTAAAGACACTCTTATAAATAAAAGCAGCGAGGAGTAGAAGCAGTGGATAAAGAAAAAACGTTTGATGAAGCAATGAAGGATCTTGAAGGAATTGTTCAGAAGCTGGAGCAGGGGGATGTCCCACTTGAAGAAGCACTCGATCAGTTTCAGGAAGGAATCAATCTGAGCCGATACTGCAAACGCATTATAGAGGATGCAGAAAAAACAGTTACACGTATGGTCAATGAAGACAGCAGTGAAGATATTGCTGATAGCTGATAAAAAAACTGATAAATCAGATGACATGAGACTAGGGGCTATTGAAGATACAATGACGCAATGAATCGTGAGTAGTCGATTACTAAAAAATTAAAGGAGTATCAAATGAATTTTCAGACATTCGTTAAAGATTTTAAATACCCATTCGAACGGTATATGAGAGAGGCTATCCCGGACAGTAGCAGAACTCAGCTGGAAGCATCCATGCGCTACTCCCTTGAAGCTGGAGGTAAACGCCTGAGGCCACTGATTCTTTTCGCTGTTCTCAAAGCATTCAACAAACCGGTCGAGCAGGCTTTCCCATATGGGGCAGCACTTGAGATGATCCACACCTACTCACTGATCCATGATGATCTTCCAGCAATGGATGATGATGACCTTAGAAGAGGGAAACCGACAAACCACATAGAATACTCCGAAGCGACTGCTATCCTTGCAGGAGATGCACTGCTGACCAAGGCCTTTGAACTGATGACGCAGGGAACAGCGGACGATGCGATCAAGCTTAAACTGATCAGATCTTTATCTCAAGATGCAGGTCACGAAGGCATGGTTGGCGGCCAGCAGGCGGATATGAACGGGGAACATACTACCTTGACTCTTGAAGAACTGGAGTCGATCCATGCAAGAAAAACAGGTAAGCTTATCCGTTTTGCTTTCTACGCCGGAGGACTTCTTGCAGATGTGAAAAATGAAACAGTTACTGATCTTGAAGAAATGGCCTATGCTTTAGGACTGGCTTATCAGGTGAGAGATGATATCCTGGATGTTCAAGGGGATGAAAAAGATTTAGGTAAGCGGACTGGAGCGGATGCCAGATTAGGAAAGAGTACCTACCCGGCATTACTAGGGCTTGAAGAGGCAAATGATCTGTTCAGGGAGAAGCTTGAAAAAGCACTGACATTGAACTGCCAAATTAAAGAGCGTGAGGCTGTTTATGACGACGAACTGCTGGCATCCTTCATTCGCTCATTAGAAATCGAAGCATTGTCTTGAGGTGAGGACATGAAAAAAGAACGTGCAGATGACCTGCTGATCCGTCAGGGTTGGGCAGAAGATCGTGAAAAAGCCAAACGACTTATTATGTCCGGTAAAGTTTATACAAGCAAAGAAGAACAGATTTTTACTTCTGGCGAAAAGTGGCTTGGAGATACGCTTGTCTATGTCAAAGGCGCTGAACAGCTGTATGTCAGCCGGGGGGCAAGAAACTTGAGCGCGCTCTGGACTACTTTAAAATTGACCTGACTGATCAGATTGTACTGGATATCGGCGCATCAACTGGCGGATTTACTGATGTCTCCTTGCAAAACGGTGCCCGACTGGTCTACGCTCTGGATGTAGGAACAAATCAGCTTGCCTGGAAACTGAGGATCGATGAGCGTGTCAGTGTTATGGAACAGACCAATTTCAGAACCTGCCGACCTGAAGACTTTACCCAGGGACAACCCACTGCCGCAACGATCGATGTCTCGTTCATCTCCTTAGAGAAAATTTTTCCTGTATTAAAAGATATTCTTGCTGAAGATGGTACAGTCATAGCTCTGATCAAACCACAGTTTGAAGCTAGAAGAGAAGATGTGGGTGAACGTGGCATCATTACTGACCCCGAAGTCCACAGATATGTCATTCATGCTATCATTTCATTTCTGTATGAATTAGGTATGACTACAGAAGGGATCATCCCTTCACCTATTAAGGGTGGCAAAGGGAACAAAGAATATTTAGCGTATATAAAGAATCGGTCTGCGAAGGATAAATCGCTAGATTACTGGCTGCAGAAACTTATTACTGACTCGTTGTTTTCCTGAACACTTAAAAAGTATGCATATAATTTAATATAAGATGATAAGTTCTTTTCTTGGCACTCAGTTAGAAATGATGTATACTTAAACTGAATATACTGTATAAATATACTGTGTTATTTAGTTCGCAAGGGCATAGGAGTGAATGAAGTGAAGAAAAAAGAGAGACATCAACTATTACGGGAACTGGTGCAACAGGAGGTTATTCAGAAACAGGGAGACTTCGTCGATATCCTGCAAAAACGCGGAATCGATATTACTCAGGCGACGATTTCGAGAGACATTAAGGAACTTCAACTCATCAAAGTACCTGCTCAAGAAGGTGGCTATCAGTACAACCTGCCTCCAGAAATGAATTATAACATTTCCAAGAAACTGGCAAGACTGATGAAAGATGCCTTCGTTTCAATCGACACTCAAAAAGAATTTGTTCTGATCAAGACGTTACCGGGTAATGCATTTGCTTTGGGTACATTGATCGAGACAGCGAAATACCAGGAAGTGTTCGGATGTATATCTGGTGATGATACTGTCCTGATAATTTGTCGGGATGAGGACAGTGCTGAACGTTTCCAGAGAAGAATTATTTCCTTCATTTAAATGATCTGATGAACAGGAGGTTTATCTTTGCTAGAATCGTTAAAAATTAGAGATTTTGCAATTATTCAGGATCTGTCACTGGACTTCAGAACTGGCATGACTGTCCTGACAGGTGAAACTGGCGCAGGAAAATCAATCATTATCGATGCGGTCGGTCTCCTGGCAGGTGGTAGAGGATCCAGCGAATTTGTCCGGTATGGTTCAAAGAAATGTGTTCTGGAAGGCCAGTTCTCCTATCAGAAGACGGAGACGTTGACTGCGCTTCTGGAAGAAAACGCGATTGATGAAGAAGAAGCCACATTGCTGATCCAAAGAGAAATATTTGCCACTGGACGCAATGTCTGCCGAATTAACGGCAGTATCGTCACCATTGCTGTCCTGAAAGAAGTGGGTTCTCAGCTGATCGACATCCATGGTCAGAACGAGCACCAGGAGCTGATGGTGTCTGATAACCATATTCATCTGCTGGATTATTACGGACCGAGTGAACTGGATCGGCTGAAAAAAGAATACCAGTCAGTATTCAGTGAATACAGGCAGCTTGAAAAAGAACGCAGAGAATGGGAAATCAATGAACAGGAGCTTGTGCAGCGTATCGATATTCTGAAATATCAGGTAGAAGAAATCAAAGCTGCCGATCTTCACCTCAATGAAGAAGAAGAGCTTAAAGAAGAGGAACAGAAGCTTGCGAACCATCAGTCGATTGTCGAAGCCCTGTCCTCAAGTTATACCATTCTTCAAGGAGAAGAGATAAGCGGACTGGATCTAATCGGACAGGCAATGGAGAAAATGGAAAGTATTTCGGATATGGATGATAAATTCAGACAGATATCTGAAACACTTTCTGCTGCATTCTTCCAGCTTCAGGAAGTATCCAGTGACTTGTATTCTGAAATGGATCATCTTGAATATGACGAAGAACGCCTTAACGAGATCGAAGAACGTCTCAACATCATTCAGCAGCTGAAACGGAAATATGGGAATACTGTTGAATCGATTCTGATCCATTACGAAGAAGCTGTCAGTGAACTGGAAAAGCTTGAAAACCGGGAAGAACAAGTGGATATGCTCAGCAAGAAGACAACTCAGTTGAGGGAACGGGCTGTAAGTCTGGCTGGAGACTTGACGAAAATCAGAAAAGAGACTGCTGAAAGGCTGGAAGTGGCCATTCTTGAACAGCTGAAAGAACTGTACATGGAAAAAGTCCAGTTTTCAGTGAATTTCAAAGAAGGATCAGATCAGGGAACTGCTGATTCCATCTTATCCGCCCAAGGCCAGGACAAAATCGAATTTTTTGTAGCAACTAACCCAGGGGAACCCTTGAAACCACTTGCGCGTGTCGCATCCGGAGGAGAACTCTCTCGTATGATGTTGGCAATGAAAACTATCTTCTCCAGGTCGCAAGGCATTACAAGCATCATTTTTGATGAAGTGGATACTGGTGTCAGCGGAAGAGTGGCTCAGGCCATAGCAGACAAGATTTATTCAGTGGCCTACCATTCTCAAGTCTTATGCATCACTCATCTGCCTCAAGTTGCAGCGCGGGCAGATCAGCACTTGTATATACGAAAAGAAGTGGCTAACGACCGGACGACCACCTATGTTGAACAACTGGCCGAGAAAGAACGGACAGAAGAAATTGCCCGTATGCTTTCAGGTGAGGAACTAACGCAACTGACTATTGAAACTGCTCAGGAATTACTGAAACTGGCTGATAAAAAGAAAAAGCAGGTATAAAAAAACCCTCTTTGCACCACTGAATAAGGGGCCAAGAGGGTTTTTGTCAATTATATTATAGAATCACACTTAAAATCGAAGCAAATGCAGGAATAGCCATCGACAGGAGCAGCACCCAAATAATGATTTTAGAAGCAGTGCTTGTTGATCCTTTTTCTCTTCGTTTCTTAGGCATAAGTGTACACCAACTTTCCTGAGAACTTTCAGCTATTAGTGTACTTAAAGTGCTGTCATAATGCAAGTCTTTATTAGAGAGTTTCAAAAGTGTTCAAATTTTGATAATATAATTACGAGTAAGATATGCAGGTCTGACTTTTTTGAGCGGTCAGCTGCATCAAAAATGAGAGGAGATTTACTATGAGTAAACAGCAAGTCGGCGTTATCGGTATGGCTGTCATGGGTAAGAATCTGGCTTTGAATATTGAAAGCAGAGGCTACTCCGTGTCGATTTATAACCGTACAGGATCAAAAACAGATGGGGTCATCGAAGAGAACCCCGGCAAGAATCTGACTGCAACGTATGAATTGGAAGAATTTGTCGACTCTCTGGAAGTACCTAGAAAAATCGTTTTGATGGTACAGGCAGGGAAAGGGACAGATGCTGTCATCAAACAGCTGCTACCTCACTTGGATAAAGGAGATATTTTGATCGATGGAGGGAACACCTTCTATCAGGATACGATCCGCCGCAGCAAGGAACTTGCTGATTCAGGCATCAACTTTATCGGAACTGGCGTGTCCGGTGGAGAAGAAGGTGCTCTGAAAGGACCAGCGATCATGCCAGGTGGTCAGAAGGAAGCTTATGATCTTGTAGCGCCGATCCTGGAACAGATTGCTGCCAAAGCACCTGCTGATGGAGAGCCATGTGTCACATACATTGGTCCAGATGGAGCGGGACACTATGTGAAAATGGTCCATAACGGCATCGAATACGGCGATATGCAGCTAATTGCTGAGTCTTATCACATTTTGAAAGACGTTGTCGGCTTGTCAAATGAAGAAATTGCTGATGTATTCAAGGAATGGAATACTGGTGAACTGGACAGCTTCCTGATCGAAATCACAGCAGATGCGTTAACTAAAAAAGATCCGGAAACAGGCAAGCACATGATCGATATCATTCTTGACCGTGCCGGAAACAAAGGAACAGGAAAATGGACGTCGCAGAGTGCGCTTGACCTGGGACTGCCTCTCCCACTGATCACAGAATCAGTTTTTGCCCGCTACATCTCTGCACTGAAAGACGAACGTGTAGCAGCGAGCAAAGTTCTGCCTAAGCCGGAAATGAAAGCCTTCGAAGGCGACAAGAAAGAAGTCATCGAAAAAATCAGAGAAGCCCTGTACTTCAGTAAAATCATGAGTTACGCTCAAGGATTTGCACAAATGGGAACTGCTTCAAAAGAGTACAACTGGAACCTGAAATACGGTGACATTGCAAAAATCTTCAGAGCTGGCTGTATCATCAGAGCGCGTTTCCTTCAGAAAATCACTGAAGCCTATGAGCGTGAACCACAGCTTAAAAACCTAGTACTGGATGACTATTTCATGGACATCACTGAACGTTATCAGCAGTCAGTAAGAGATCTGGTCGGACTTTCTGTTCAGGCAGGTGTTCCTGTGCCGGCATTCTCATCAGCGATCGCTTATTACGATTCTTACCGTTCAGAACGTCTGCCTGCAAACATCATTCAGGCACAACGTGATTACTTTGGAGCGCATACCTATGAACGCGTCGATAAAGAAGGCACGTTCCACTTCGACTGGTATGGAAATGAAGGCGAAGAAAGCTGGGATTAAGCCAATTGTGTCATTGATTAAAAAATAGTATGAAGATAGTGGGTTTTCAATTAGAAAACCTGCTATTTTACTGTTATAATAGCTTTAATAGACGATTTCTTTCGTTCCCTTGAATGAGAAACTGTGTTACACTAAAGAAGCCTTGTGACAGGAACTGAAGGGGATCACCCGTAAACAAAATGAAACAGGTAAATTAAGCTAGGAGTGAAAACATTGGCAAATATTTTGATCATTGAGGACGAGAAGAATCTGGCCAGATTCGTCGAACTTGAACTGAACCATGAAGGGTTTAGGACAGAAGTACGTTTCGATGGACGTTCAGGACTGGAAGCGGCACTGGATGAAGAGGAAAGCTGGGATATCATTCTCCTTGACCTGATGCTTCCTGAACTGAACGGCATAGATGTAGCTCGTCGCATAAGACAAGTCAGCAATGTGCCGATCATCATGATGACTGCCCGCGATTCAGTTATTGACCGTGTATCAGGTTTCGATCACGGTGCTGATGACTATGTCGTCAAACCGTTTGCGATCGAAGAACTGCTTGCCCGCATGCGTGCACTGCTTCGTCGAATCGAAATTGAAACTGAAGAAAACGTCAGCCGTCAGACAACCATCACTTATAAAGACATTACTGTCGAAAAGGAAAACCGCGTCGTCAAGCGTGGCGATGAAGTCATCGAGCTGACTAAAAGAGAGTACGAACTGCTTGTGGAACTTATGGAGAATGTCAACGTCGTTCTGTCTCGTGAAGTCCTCTTGAACAAAGTATGGGGTTACGAAACAGAAGTCGAAACGAATGTTGTCGACGTCTACATCAGATATCTTCGTAACAAAATCGATGTAGCAGGCAAGGAAAGTTACATTCAGACCGTTAGAGGAACTGGATACGTGATGCGCACGTGAAACAGCAGGCAGCCATCGATACGACAGCAGTAAACCAGCAGAAGCGTATTTCTCTGAGATGGAAGTGGACGATTGGGGCTGCAATTGCACTATTTCTTACCTATACGATTTTTTCAACGATTCTGTTCATTACGTTCCAGCAGATCATGATCGAAAATGAACAGCAGGCTGTCAGAAATGTGGTATTTAACCTTACCGAACGTTTCGGGCAGCATTTTTATGAGTTGACTGAAGAAGATGTAGAAGAAACACTGGATCAGCAGGAGCTGTATCTTACTCCCGAGATGCCGATAATGGAAGAAACTCAGAATCAGAGAAGTACTCCGCTGAGAGCAAGTCAGGGCAGCATCGTCATTCGTGTGTTCAGCCCGGATGAAGAACTTTTGTATGAAACGAATTCGGTAGATATCGGATTTGAACCACTTGAGACCTTACAGATACAGACAATACCTGAAGGACCTCATGGAGAAGCGCTGTCAGCTGTGACCCCGGTCTATTCTTTTTTGAATAATGACCGGATCGGTTATGTTCAGGTGATCAATACACTATCATCCTATCATCAGCTGTTCAGAAGTGTTTTGGGAGCGATCCTTTTGACAGGAATCATTGCCCTACTGTTCAGTGGGGTCATCGGTTACCTCATAGCCATCTCATTTCTTCAGCCGATCCGTCGACTGACCGAAGCGATGCACATCATTGAAAAGGATCCGGAATCCGAAGAACGCATCGATGTTGGAGACGGAAATGACGAACTGACTGAACTCGCCAACGCATACAACGCCATGCTGGATAGAATGCAGCGGAACATTGAACACCAGAAGCAGTTTGTAGAAGATGTCTCTCATGAACTTAGAACACCCGTCGCTGTGGTGGAAGGGCATATGAAACTGCTCAACCGCTGGGGGAAAGATGACCCAGTTGTTCTTGAAGAATCACTGGATGCCTCCCTGCAGGAAATCGGCCGGATGAAGAGTCTGGTGCAGGAAATGCTGGACTTGTCCCGCGCAGAACAGGTGGAAATTCATTATAAAAATGAACGGACACCGGTCAGAGAAATCATTAATCAGACATTTAATAACTTCAAGCTGGTTCATCCTGACTTCTATTTCATTCTTGATGATGATCTTGAAAAAGAAGTATATGTCAACATCTACCGTAATCATCTGGAACAGATTCTTATCATTCTTCTGGACAATGCAGTCAAGTATTCGACTGACCGTCATGAGGTGCATTTAAGTGTCTCGGAACACGGCAGAAATGTTCAGATCGCCATTCAGGATTATGGTGAAGGAATGACTCAGGAAGATACCGTTAAAATCTTCAACCGATTCTACCGGGTAGACAAGGCTCGCAGCCGTCATAAAGGCGGAAACGGACTGGGACTGTCTATCGCCAAACAGCTGATTGAAGGCTATCATGGCAAGATCTGGGCTGAAAGTGTTCTCGAACATGGATCTATCTTCAGAATAGAACTGCCTAAGCTGGAAGATAAGCAATCGGACAGGGATTCAGATAAATAATTAAAAATTGGGAAAGGCCCGGCAATCAGCCAGGCCTTTTTTCTGTTCAAGCAAGTGAGACTAGCTGTAAATTGGTGTTTATTTTCGTGAGTTTTTCCCTGAAAAGATAATAGTATATACGAGGAGGGAGCACATGTTAATTTTGAAATCCAGGGAAAAGTCATCACAGTTGAGGGGCTATGAGTCACTGAACAGCCGATTATCATTAAGTAAAGACGAACTCAGCAAATACAATCATTTAAAAGCAGGACTGGAAGGTGAAATAACATTTGATAACTTGATTCAGACTAGGTTAAACAAAGACATACTTATTCTGAACGATCTCCTGCTATCGGTAAATGGCTCATCGATACAGATTGATTCACTCATTCTGATGAATAACAGTGTCTATATATTTGAAATAAAGAACTACAAAGGAGAGTATCGGTATGAAGCAGGGAAGTATATCAGTAAACGTGGATACACTATTGTAAGTCCAAATAACCAGCTCGAGAGAACCGCTACTCTATTTGCCCAGCTGATGAAATCGTGGAATTACTCTGTCAACGTAGTGAAGTATCTGGTTTTTATCAATCCTGAATTTACACTTTACCGTGTCGGATCTGATGACAGCGTCTGCTTGCCAACTCAAATAAATGAACTGCTGAGAAAACTTGATGATCAGGAGGTCAGCCGAAACCCCAAACTACGTCAGCTCGCAAACAGATTACTGGAAAATCACAAACAGAATGTACCGTTTGAGCTGAATCTTCCCACATACGCCTGGGAAGACCTTCTTAAAGGCCCAACCTGTACACATTGTAAAAGTTTTACACTTGCATATTCACAACGCAGCTGTGTCTGCAAAGCATGTGGAATAAAAACAGACAGATTGGATAATATTATTGGCAACGTTGAAGAAATGAAGCTTCTGTTCCCGGAGATGAAGATTACTACCAAATGTGTCAGTGAATGGCTGAATGGGGCATTGCCTGCCAAGTCCATCAGACGGGCTCTAAACACCCATTATAAGCAACAGGGAAAAAGTCAGGGTGTATATTATCTTTGAACTAATTGGATATCTCGAATAACCGGAGAAGCATTAATGATTGGATAAAGAATGATGGCGTCCTCGAGTTGGACGAAAGAAGTCGGGAGCAGCCAACTGAGTTGCGATCGTGTCACCGAGTTGGACGAAAGATGTCGGGAGCAGCCAACTGAGTTGCGATGGCGTCCTCGAGTTGGAGGAAAGGTGTCGGGAGCAGCCAACTGAGTTGCGATGGCGTCCTCGAGTTGGAGGAAAGGTGTCGGGAGCAGCCAACTGAGATGCGACCGTGTCCTCGACTTGGTCGAAAGATGTCGGGAGCAGCCAACTGAGATGCGACCGTGTCCTCGAGTTGGACGAAAGAAGTTGGGAGCAGCCAACTGAGTTGCGATGGCATCCTCGAGTTGGACGAAAGAAGTTGGGAGTAGCCAACTGAGATGCGATGGCGGCATTGAGTTGGACGAAAGATGTCGGGAGCATCCAACTGGAGTGTGATCCTGTTCTCGAGTTGGACGAAAGAAGTTGGGAGCAGCCAACTGAGTTGTGATGGCGGCCTCGAGTTGGACGAAAGAAGTTGGGAGCATCCAACTGAGTTGCGATGGCGGCCACGAGTTGGACGAAAAATGTCGGGAGTAGCCAACTGAGTTGCGATGGCGGCATCGAGTTGGACGAAAGACCTCGATACTGCTCTAATGGAATAGAATTCCTTGAATAATAAAAGGAAGCCCGGCACACGCCGGGCTTTTCATCTCTATGACAAAAGAAAAGAAGAGAGCCGAGGCTCTCTTCTACATCATTTTAAAAACATTAATTGTTTCTCTGCTGCTTGCCTGAGTTACGACGGCCTTTCGATTCAAAAGGACTCTGATTACGTCGTTTGTCCTTAGCAGACGGTGCAGGTGAAACTTGCTTCCCTTGTTTTGTCGTGACTTCTTCAGCCTGAATTTTTCTGCGGGAAGGCTTTTTACGTTCAACGACCTGTTTGTCGCCGTGCTTTTCTTTCATTTCCTTTTCCAGTTTTGGCTTGTAGTAAAGATTGGTCAACAAGGACTGTCCGATCGCCACAAATCCACCAGCAAACCAGTATAGTGTTAAACCAGCTGGTCCGGTAATAGAAAACATCAGGATCATGATCGGGTTCATCAGCATCATTGAGTTGGATTGTTTGCGCTGCTCTTCAGGCATACCAGCCTGCATGACTCGAGTTTGGACATAGTAGACAGCTCCGGTCAGTAACGCAAGAATGATACTTCGCTCGCCTAGCTGCATACCTAACCAAGTCGCGTTCTGGATCGATTCTGACATGCGGATAGCCTGGAACATTGCTGTAAATACAGGCATCTGAATCAGAAGTGGAAGACACCCGGACAAGCCGCCGAGCATATTGACATTGTTCTCACGATAAACTTCCATCAGTTCCTGTTGCAGTTCCTGTTTTTTCTGAGCATCATCTGTTTCTTTCATTTCAGCTTGAATCTCATCTGTTACAGGTTTGACAACGGCCATTTTTGTCTGCTGTTCCATAGACGTACGTTGCTGCTTAATTGAGAGTGGAAGTATAATGATACGAACGATAATGGTTATTGCAATAATTGACAAGCCGTAGTTTCCACCGAATAAATCTGCAAGAATTTCGATGAACGACTGAGTCGGCAGCACCAGATAATCATATAAAAATTGAGAAAAGCCACCAGTCGGGTTTCCAGCCTGATCGACTCTCATACATCCCGAAAGGAATAAGACGATCGACAGCATCCCACCGGATAACAGCCATCTTTTTGTTCTGTTTTTCAAATCAGTTCAATCCTTTAAAGTAAGTTAGTCACGTGGTCTTGATGTCTGACACGCTATTGAACACTATACAATAAAGGAAGCAAGAATTCAATTAGCTTGGGAAAAATTAGTTTTTTCTTCAACATTTTCGTCATAGGTGACTACAACTTTATCCACATTTGCCGAAGGACTTGGTCCTTTCCGCAGAGCTTCAACAAATCGGGACAGCTGTTCTGCGCTGCCCTGCGCCTCTACATAAACGGTCCCGTCAGATTCATTACGAACGATACCAGTAATGCCAAGTTCATCTGCAGCCTGCTTGGTGGTGAAACGGAAGCCGACTCCTTGTACACGACCGGAAATCTCTGCTCTCAATTTCTGTGTGTCTGTTCCTTCCAGAGGATCGTTTGTATAGATTATTTCTCCGCCGGACTTATTCCCTTTTCCTTTATTGAAAAATTCTTTAAATAGTGACCCCATAGTGCTTCCTCCTTATAATAGTCATGAATTACAGATCAGTTAATGTAATGACTCAGCTAACAGAAAATGT
This sequence comes from Alkalibacterium indicireducens, assembly GCF_039522005.1. Lineage (NCBI taxonomy): Bacteria > Bacillati > Bacillota > Bacilli > Lactobacillales > Carnobacteriaceae > Alkalibacterium > Alkalibacterium indicireducens. The sequence continues at coordinate 27,412 of NZ_BAAADA010000205.1, read as the reverse complement.
GCGATTCAAGTTGGATTAGTTATCCTAACTATAGTTTACTTGTTAAGACAGAAAAAAACCAATGATTAGCCGTCAGCAATGCAGTCATGAATCCTAAACGTGTCAAGTATAATGATCATAAAGAGTTATCCCCTGAGACTCCTACCTTAGCTGGATGATTCATGCTATAATGACACAGATATGAAAGAAAGGAGAACGGGAATGGCACGAACGAAAAAACGAGGCAGACCAAAGAAAAAGACCCACAAGGTGGCACCTGAACTTACTGGATTTATTCTATTTTTCACCAGCCTGCTGGCGCTTGGATCTTTTGGATTTGTCGGACGATTTATCACTAATGTATTCAGATTATTTGTAGGAGAAACCTATGCTTTTATGGCCATAATATTACTGGCGACCGGACTGTATCTGCTGCTGAAAGGCGAATGGCCAAGTTTCAAAGGTCCACGGACAAGAGGAGCGGCACTGCTCTACGTAGCCTGGCTTGTTTTTAATCACTCGAGATGGGTTCTGCCTGTCATCACTGATTCCACGAACAGTGTAACAGCTACCTGGCAGGCGATCTGGCCTCAGGTCACCAGCAACAGTATAGGTAGGTCAGTCGGAGGCGGAATGATCGGCGCAGTCTTCTTTGGAGCCAGCCATTTCTTATTTGCAATGGCGGGTACTTATATCATGATCGTTGCTCTTGTATTTGTGGGGATCATGACTTTCTTCCAGTTCTCATACAGAAATCTTTTTGAACGAATCAGAAAAGGCTTGAGAGTATTGTTCAACGGGTTGAATAACAGTGTAGGATCAGCCGTTTCTCATGTAAGTGATAGCCGAAAAAAACGCAGGAAGAAACCGAAAACTGCCAGAAAACCTAGGAAATCCAGACAGAAGAAAGAAGAAATTAAGGATCAGCCTGATTTGACAGATAATGTTGAGGAAACTACTCCAATCAACGAGTCAGCTGCATCAGAACATGAACAGACTACCCTTGAAATTGAAGGCTATCAGGAGATACAGGAGAAACTCCAAAGAAAAAACACAGATTCTCATCCTCCTTCAGAACCGGAAGATGGACAGGACGATGGCCCGGTGGAGTTTGAAATTGGAGAAGAGGAAAATGAAGCCTACAAACTTCCTCCGGTTACCTTACTGAATCAGATCGAAGCAATCGATCAGTCTGACGAATACACGATCATTCAGAAAAACGTCAAGAAGCTGGAAGAGACCTTTGAAAGTTTCGGGGTGAAAGCTAAAGTTACTAAAGCCAACCTTGGTCCGGCAGTAACGAAATATGAGATACAACCTGCAACGGGTGTGAAAGTAAGCAAAATTGTCGGGTTGTCAGACGATCTTGCGCTGGCACTTGCTGCTAAGGACATACGAATGGAAGCGCCGATTCCAGGAAAAGCGGTGATTGGTATTGAAGTTCCGAACTCTGAAGTCAGTACCGTATCGTTCAGAGACATTATAGAAGGACAGGTCAAGAATAAGGATAAACTCCTTGAAGTCCCATTAGGTAGGGATATAGCAGGAAACGTTGCTATGGCCGATCTGGCTAAAATGCCACACCTTCTGGTAGCTGGAGCAACGGGATCAGGTAAGTCGGTTGCAATCAACGGAGTAATTACGAGTCTCCTGCTTAAAGCTAAACCAAATGAACTTAAACTGATGATGATCGACCCGAAAATGGTTGAATTGAATGTCTATAATGGCATTCCGCATCTTCTGACACCGGTCGTGACGAATCCTAAGAAGGCTGCAGTTGCCCTTCAGAAAGTCGTTCAGGAAATGGAAAGACGATACGAATTATTTGCCGCAAGTGGGTCAAGAAACATGGAAGGCTACAATGCTTTTGTCAAACGTAAGAACGAAGAGAATAACGAAGGACTGCTGCCGCTGCCTTTTATCGTTGTGATCGTAGATGAGCTGGCAGACTTGATGATGGTGGCTTCCAATGAAGTTGAGGATTCAATTATCAGATTGGCCCAGATGGCACGAGCTGCAGGGATCCATATGATCCTGGCGACTCAGCGTCCGAGTGTGGACGTTATAACCGGAATAATCAAAGCCAATGTGCCGTCACGGATCGCGTTCGCCGTATCAAGTGGCACGGATTCCCGGACGATTCTTGACAGCAACGGGGCTGAGAAACTTCTGGGACGTGGAGACATGCTCTTCCAGCCGATGGGCGCCAATAAGGCGAACAGGGTACAGGGAGCCTTCATATCCGATGAGGAAGTCGAAGCTGTTGTAAGCTTCGTCAAGGACCAGCAGGAAGCGAATTATGTAGAAGAGATGATTCCAAAGGATGAGCCTCAAAAAAATACGGCTGACTCTGAAGACGATTTATATGACGAAGCTGTGTCGCTTGTAATAGAAATGCAAACTGCAAGCATATCACTGCTTCAGCGAAGGTTTAGAATTGGATATAACAGAGCTGCACGTATGGTGGATGAAATGGAAATGAATGGAATCGTCGGGCCTTCCGAAGGATCGAAACCCAGAGAAGTACTGGTATCAGGTGAACCTGCCGAAACACCTTCAGAACCTGTTGACCAGATAAGTTAAATGAAACCTCAATATGAAAGTTTTTTAATTATATTAGACATCAAATTCTAACTTTCCTTTTTGCTACGGGAGTGTTACTATAACCTTGAAAGGAGAGAGTGTTAGCGGAATCATTTGACGTGCCTATTAAATTCAAATGAGAAGCAGGTGCTCTTTTCTAAGGTGTAAAAAAATTTTAGGGGGAAACAATTGTGACAATGCTTAAATTGAGAACATTGCTGGCTTTAGGTACATCTGCTTTCGTACTGGCTGCCTGCCAGGGTCAGGATGCTGGAGACACAACTGACACGATTCAGGATGATACTGAGGATACTACTGAAGATACTAGTGAAGAAACTGCGGATAACGGAGAAGATACAGAAGATATCGACTTCCGAATCGCTATGATTACTGATGAAGGTGGAGTTGACGACCGTTCATTCAACCAGTCCGCTTGGGAAGGTATGAAACAATGGGCTGACAATCTTGGATTAAGCGATGATCACATTGCTTACTACCAGTCAAATGACTCCTCTGATTTTGTTCCTAACTTGAATCAGGCTAATGCTGATGGTTACGACATTATTTACGGAATCGGATTTATGCTTCTTGACGCTGTCAACGATGTAGCTGATCAGAACCCTGACCAGTACTTCGGAATTGTCGATGACATTTCTGATCGTGACAACGTTGTGTCTCTAACTTTCCGTGACCATGAAGCGGCATTCCTTGCAGGAGTTGCAGCTGCTCAGACAACTGAAACAGGACGCGTCGGATTCATCGGGGGAATTGCGTCTCCAGTTATCGACCGTTTCGAAACAGGATTTACTGAAGGTGTTGCTTACGTAGATGATAGCATCGAAGTAGATGTGCAGTACGCTGAATCATTCTCAGACGCTGGTGTAGGACAACAGATCGCTGCTGGTATGTATGCAAATGGAGCAGATGTTATCTACCACGCTGCAGGAGCAGTTGGTAACGGTGTATTCACAGAAGCACGTAACCGTCTTGAATCAGATCCTGATTCTGAAATCTGGGTAATCGGTGTAGACCGTGACCAGGAAGAAGAAGGAAACTGGGATGGTGGAAACTTCACTCTGACATCAACACTTAAAGGTGTAGGTTCTGCAATTGAAATGTCTGCCAACCAGACAATTGAAGAAGGATTCCCAGGTGGAGAAAATATTGCTTACGGTATAGAAGAAGGAGGAGTTGACGTGACACGCGGAAACATGTCAGATGATGCATGGGCTGCTGTTGAAGAGGCACGTCAGGCTATCCTTGATGGAGAAATCGAAGTAACTGAATTCTCTGATTCTGAATAACAGATAAACGATTTTTAAACGAACTTGAATAGGCACAAGTGAATAGGTAAAGCGCTAGTCAACAGGCTGGCGCTTTTTATCTTCATTACCGAGTCCGACAGTTCGTTATTTAGTTAAGAAAATTATTACTAATTGTTTATCTGTGTTCAATTTACGAGGGTGTAAAAGTAAGGTATAATAAATAACTGTTAATATTAATTAAATGGAAGCGAAGGAGGGATCGGTTATGTCACAGACTAATAAGGTCATTGAAATGAAAGGCATTACAAAAGAGTTTGGAAATTTCAGAGCGAATGACAATATTCATCTGGACCTGAATAAGGGGGAAATCCACGCTCTGCTCGGAGAAAATGGTGCCGGAAAATCTACATTGATGAATATATTGTCTGGGTTACTGGAACCGACAGAAGGTGAAATTTGGGTGAAGGGTAATAAAGTTAACATCTCCTCACCGGATATAGCGAATCAGCTGGGTATTGGAATGGTGCATCAGCACTTTATGCTTGTAGATAAGTTTACGGTTACTGAAAATATTATGCTGGGTAAAGAAAAACACAGGTTTGGATTTATGGATCAGGATTCTGCAGAAAAGGAAGTACAGGAACTTTCTGATCGCTACGGACTTCGTGTGGATCCTAGAGCACGCATATCTGACATTTCAGTAGGTATGCAGCAGCGTGCTGAGATTCTGAAAACTTTGTATCGTGGTGCTGATATCCTTATTTTCGATGAACCGACTGGAGTACTGACACCTCAGGAGATCGAGGAACTCATGGAAATCATGGATTCTCTTGTAAAAGAAGGCAAGTCGATCATTCTGATTACTCACAAACTAGAGGAGATCAAGCAGGTAGCCGATCGCTGTACCGTCATCAGACGCGGAAAGAGTATCGATACTGTAGACGTAGCCTCGACCTCACAGCAGGAACTGGCTGATATGATGGTCGGACGTTCAGTATCGTTCAAAGTAGACAAGAAACCGGCAGCACCTAAAGGGCCAGTTCTGGAAATCAATAATCTGACAGTCAAGGAAGCTCGTGGGTATGATGCAGTTAAAGCCATCGATCTTGAAGTTAGGGCAGGTGAAGTGCTTGGGATAGCAGGAGTTGACGGAAATGGACAGTCCGAGCTTATGCAGGCGATTACTGGACTGACTAAGGTCGACTCCGGAACAATCAAACTGGACGGCAAGGATATCACAAACAAGAAACCACGCAAGATCACTGAGACTGGACTGGGACACATTCCGGAAGACAGACAACGTTATGGACTGGTTCTTCCAATGAAGCTGGAAGAGAATATGGCCCTTCAGACCTATTATCAGAAACCATTCAGCAAGCATGGATTCCTTAATCATAAAGAAATCAAAGAACATGCCAAGCGTCTGATCGAAGAATTTGACGTGCGTACGCCAAGTGAAGAGCATTCAGCTGCTTCTCTTTCAGGAGGTAACCAGCAGAAAGCTATCATCGCACGTGAAATTTACCGTGATCCTGAGCTGCTAATTGCAGCACAGCCGACTCGTGGACTTGACGTAGGAGCGATCGAGTATATTCACAAACGTCTGATCGAACAGCGTGATAACGGTAAAGGGGTTCTGCTCATGAGCTATGAACTGGACGAGGTCATGAATGTTTCTGACCGTATCGCTGTTATGTATGATGGAAATGTCATCGCCGTTGTCAATGCAGATGAAACTAATGAAAAAGAACTGGGTCTCTTGATGGCAGGTGTCTCACTAGAGAAGGCACATGAACAAGTGGCTGAGTCAAATGGAAAGGAGAAGGAGACCGTTGCTGACACAAAATAATAATCGCTTGAATAACTTAATGGTTCCGATCCTGTCCATCATTCTGGGAATTATTTTTGGGGCATTATTGATGCTTTTATTCGGATATAATCCACTAACTGCTTATCAGGCTATGCTTGAGGGCGTGTTTACAAGTCCATATTTCTTCGGAGAGGCGTTGAGACAGGCTACCATTCTGACTTTTACTGGGCTTGGGTTTGCGATTGCGTTTCAAGCCGGATTCTTCAACATAGGGATTGCAGGACAGCTGCTTGTCGGTTGGGTAAGTGCAATCTGGGTGGCATTGACCTTACCGGATCTTCCTAGAATTGTCCTGGTGACCTTAAGTCTTTTAGTAGGAATCGTTGCCGGAGCTATCTGGGCAGGTATCGCCGGAGCCTTACGTGCATATTTTGGAACAAGTGAAGTTGTCGTGACAATCATGCTTAACTACACAGCCCTCCACGTAACGAACTATCTGATCAGAAATGTTCTTTCTACAGGAAATACAACTGAACGTGTAGGTGAAAACGCAAGCCTGCGCATAGACTGGCTGACAAACTTGACAGCCGGATCTCGTCTGAATGTCGGATTCTTTATCGCTATCATAGTCGTTGCCCTTTACTGGGTATTCATGACGCAGACAACTGCCGGATTTGAAGTGAGAGCTGTTGGTCTGAATCCACATGCATCAAGCTATGCCGGAATGAGCGCAGCTAAGAACATTATTTTATCCATGGTCCTCAGTGGGGCACTTGCTGGACTAGGTGGAGCTATTCACGGTCTGGGAACTTTCGGAAACATCTTTACACAAAGTGGACTTCCTCACGTCGGCTTCAACGGAATAGCAGTAGCACTTCTGGGACTGGGTAATCCAGTCGGTATTTTCTTCTCATCCATTCTCTTCGGAGTACTGGATGTCGGAGCTGGTTTCCTGCCAAACCGTGCGGGTGTTCCGGATGAAATGGCAAGTATCGTTATTGCCGCGATTATATTCTTTGTAGGGGCTAACTACCTGATCCGTCTGATCATGGGTAAACTGCAGTCAAATAAACAAGCGACAGAAGGAGGAGAATAGGCATGGACATTATACAGCTACTGCAACTTATTGTATCCAGTTCTTTAATGTTTGCCGCTCCCTTGATTTTAACAGCACTTGGAGGGACCTTCTCTGAGCGTGGTGGAGTAGTAAACATCGGACTTGAGGGCATCATGGTTATGGGTGCTTTCATGTCAGCTATTTTTAACATTCAATTTTTCGGTACTTTCGGTAATATGACTCCCTGGGTCGGACTTCTAGCCGGCGGGGTCATTGGTCTTCTATTCTCAATTCTTCATGCTGTAGCGACGATCAACTTGAGAGCAGATCATATCGTTTCAGGTACAGTAATCAATCTGGCTGCTCCAGCACTTGCGGTCTTCCTGACTCGTGCCATTTTCGGTGCAGCTCAGACCGGTCCGCTTCCAAGAGCATTCGGTCGATCAAACATCTTCCTGCTGCACCGTATTCCAGTTATCGGGCCGATTTTTTTCCGTAATACTTCCGGACCGGCCTATCTTGGAATCATCATTGCAGTGATTGCATGGTTCATCTTATTCAAGACTCGTTTCGGACTTCGTCTACGTTCTGTAGGTGAACACCCGCACGCAGCTGAAACACTGGGGATCAAAGTGTACACTATGAAATATGCCGGCGTACTGATTTCTGGTTTCTTAGGCGGAATGGGTGGAGCAATTCAGGCACAGGCGATTCATAATGAATTTGGTATCTTAACTGTTGCCGGTCAAGGATTTATCGCGATGGCAGCTATGATTTTCGGTAAGTGGAATCCACTTGGAGCTATGGGAGCAGCTATATTCTTCGGTTTTGCTCAAAGCCTGGCTCGTATCGGAAACCATATTCCAATTATTCAGGATATTCCTAATATCTGGCTGCAAGTTCTTCCGTTCCTTCTGACAATCCTAGTTCTTGTTGGTGTTGTCGGACGCGCAGAAGCACCAGCAGCAATCGGTAAAACATATATTAAATCTAAATAACCGGTTAAACGACAGAAGCCCGGAATCTTCAGGTTACATACTGAGGATTCCGGGCTTTTATTATTTCTTTTCAATTGCCAGTAGGAAGGGCGGCGAGTTTTTCTGATTAATGAAAGCATACTGCAGCACGTCATAGGACTTCTGCGGAAGGGATTGAGCAAAGGACAGGACCGCTTCTTTCTCTTCAGCACCGCCCTCATGGCCGTAGTAGATCATGATCAGGATAAGACCACCCGGTTTTAAAAGCGGCAGCACTTTACTCAGTGATTCGATCGTTGTATCAGGTGAAGTGACGATCGATTTGTCTCCTTTTGGTAGATAACCGAGATTGTAGACAGCTGCTGCAATCGAAGACTCCTTTATTGAAAATGAATCGACTAGTTCATGGCCGGCTTCTATCAATTGAACACGCTGATTTAGGTCAGCCTCAATCAATCTATTTTTGGTAGCGGAAATGGCATCCCTCTGTATATCAAACCCGATTACCGTGCCTTCAGGGCCGACAATTTTTGCCAGCAGAAGCGTATCGTTGCCGTTACCAACTGTGGCATCAATGACAGTGTCTCCTTCTTCAACAGACTGGTAGAGTAAGGTGTGAGTGAATTTTAATGCTGATTGTAACATGAAACAAACCTCCATAAGTATAAATTCTAATGAATGATCAAGGATCACTCTATACAAAAATGCTTTTCTGATTGTTGATACAAGCAACTTATACAGTATATTACAATAGTATAACAAAGTAAAAATCGTCATAGATATTATTTCTCTTCTGTCCGACTAAATGTATAATATAGGGACGATAACTTTTTCCAAAAAAGAGGAGGAAATTTAATGACAAAACACATCTCAATGCCTCTTGCCCCTGAAAATATAAAGGGGATCAGAAAATCAGTTGCATTTTCATCAAGTCTATTAGCAGGCGTTGTAGCCCTAGGTTCCTTAACACAATCAGTTGAAGCACAGGAAATCGATAAGGATCAGGCTTTTCTTCAAAATCTATATGAACAGTATACAGCTTTAGAACTTTCAAATGAAGATTCTTCCCAAGCTTCTTTAGAACAGGACGATGAGTCAGATAATGACTCTTCAGAAGCAACACCCGTATCAGACGAAGAAACAGATTACATAAAGGCCCAGCTGACAAGAATGATTGAACTGGCTGGAGGAGAAAGTGTTCTTGAACAATTGGACTCAGAACATTTGACTACTGAGCAGCTGGACTCGATCTTCAATGCACTGATCGAAAAGCAGCTGAATGACATTCAGGATAGTGAAGAGACAGTACATGAGAATGACATAAGTGAAGCAGTTTCATTAGCTGCGGAATCCTTAACAGAAAGCGATGACTCGGTGGCTGACACAGCAGAAGAGCCAGCTCTGTTGACTGCTGCAGCTGCAGATGATTCAACTGAACAGGATGAATTATCTGAAACTACTGAAGAAGCAGGTGGAAAACTTGCTGCTGAGGATTTATCTGAAAGTACCGTTCAGGACCAGGATTCCGAGTCTCCGGCTGAAACTGTAGCAGAAGAGGCGGAAGTAGAAAATCCGGTATTAGAGACTCCAGTAACTGACAAACTAGAACCAGAGACTTCTAAAACCGAAACACCAAAAACTGAAGCACCGAAGACTAATTTAAAAGAAACAGCTCCTGCACCTAAAGTCGAGGAACCAAAAGCAGCAGCACCTAAAACCGAAACGAAGCAGGCCACTCCTGCACCTGAAGAAGCGATCGTATATGTCGTCAAGTCCGGCGACACGCTGAACCGTATTGCTCAGACATATAATACGACAACTGCTAAGCTCGCCAGTCTGAATAATCTGACTAACATCAACCTTCTGTCTGTGGGACAAGTTCTAGCCATCAATGAAGCAGGGGTTGCCCAGGCGAAGAACAGTCAGCCGTCAAATTCATCTAATCCTGGGAACCTGCATCAGACAAACACGCCTGCACCAGAAACAGCGATTGTATATGTCGTCAAGTCCGGCGACACGCTGAACCGTATTGCTCAGACATATAATACGACAACTGCTAAGCTCGCCAGTCTGAATAATCTGACTAACATCAACCGTCTGTCTGTGGGACAAGTTCTAGCCATCAATGAAGCAGGGGTTGCCCAGGCGAAGAGCAGTCAGCCGTCAAATTCATCTAATCCTGGGAACCTGCATCAGACAAACACGCCTGCAGCATTTATCAATCAGATTGCTGGATTTGCTCAGGAGATTGCATCTAAAAATGGCTTGTATGCGTCTGTCATGATAGCCCAGGCCAGTCTTGAATCAGGCTTTGGACGAAGCAGCCTGTCTGCACCGCCGAACCACAATCTATTTGGAATTAAAGGAAGCTACAATGGTCAGTCAGTAGCCATGCAGACGAGAGAATATTATTCACATACTGGATGGATCACGATAACCGATTACTTCAAAAAGTATCCGAGTTATGTAGAATCACTGCAGGACTATGCACGTCTGCTAAGAAACGGGACGAGCTGGAATCCACAGTTCTATTCCGGGACATGGGTCGAAAGAACAAACAGCTATCGTGATGCAACGGCATGGCTGCAGGGAAGGTATGCAACGGATCCGACTTATGCGAATAAGTTGAACAATCTGATCCAGCTTTATGATCTGACACGATTTGATGTACCAGTCTCTGGAGGCAACAGACCTACGCCTGTACCATCCAATCCGGCTCCGTCCAATCCTTCAAATCCATTTAAGGAAACGACGACTTATACTGTCGTTAGAGGAGATACGTTAAGCAAAATCGCACGTGACTTTAAAACGACGGTTCAGGCTTTGAAGACAGCGAATAATCTGAGCAGTGACTTGATTTTCGTGAATCAGAAACTGACCGTGCCTAAACTTGAAACAGCGCAACCTGCGCCAGAACAGCCAAAAGAAGAAGCGAAACCAGATACCTCCAAGCTTGAAGAGTCCGGTAACCAGGGTGAAACACCAGCTCCTGATGCGAGCAGACCGGAAACTGGAAGTGAAATCTATACGGTTGTAAGGGGAGATACCTTAACCAAGATTGCCCGAGAATTCAGTACGACAGTTCAGGCGATCAGAGAAACAAACAATTTAAGTGGAGATCTGATTTTCATCAATCAGCGTTTGACGATACCGGGTAAAGCAGCAGAAACTGTACCAGTGACTCCGCCAGTCAGTCAGCCTGATACTCAGAGCAAGTCTGTTACGGTCCAAAGAGGAGACACGCTGTCTCAACTGGCCCGTACACATAATACAACTGTCGCTACTTTGAAATCTGCGAACAAGCTCCTGTCAGATACCATTTATGTCGGTCAGGTTCTGCTTGTACCAGGAACATCTGGACAGGGAGAAAGCACTGTACCTGCACCGAGTCCGGATGCTGCGGTTCCCGAAAAAGGTACTACATCATATACGGTTAAATCTGGAGATACACTATCAGGAATAGCCAGAACGTACAAGACAACTGTCGCTCAGCTTAGAACGTTGAATAAGCTGAACAGTGATCTAATCAGAATAGGTCAGCAGCTGCTGGTTCCATCTGATGATACACCGACTGTGCCAGCACCTCAGCAGCCTGAGAAACCGACTGCGGCGACTACTTATACAGTCGTAAGCGGTGATACATTGAGTAGAATCGCAAGAGATCACCAGACGACTGTCTCACGCCTGATGTCTGACAACAAGCTGACCAGTGACCGTATTTTTGTCGGACAGCGTCTGACTGTCAACGGGACAGCTCAGGATCAGAACACTCGTCCAGAGAACCAGACCAGTCCGTCACCTGCTGTAAGTGACTATGTCGTCAAGGCAGGAGATACGTTAAGTCAGATTGCCCGCACACACGGCACTACGGTGAGTGCACTGAGCCAGCTTAACAGTCTGACTGATACTAACCGTCTGTCAGTTGGTCAGGTCCTCAAGGTAAGTGGCACACAGCAGTCACAACCTGTGACTCAGACACCTGCTGCACCTGTTCAGGATAATGATAAGACAGTCAGCACAATTTATACGGTAAAATCGGGAGATACCTTAAGTGGCATTGCCCGTCAGTTCAAGACGACCGTTGCTCAGTTAAGAGAATGGAATGCGATTGAAAACGCAGACCGCCTATCTGTCGGTCAGAAACTGACGATTAAAGGCTCAACTGACTCTACTGTACCAAGTGCACCTGCGCCAACCTCGCCTGCTGGAAATCAGAATCAGGGAGGCACGTACACGGTAAAAGCTGGAGATACACTCTCACACATTGCTCGAGAGTTCCAGACCACAGTGACTCAGTTACGTGAGCTGAACAATCTGATTAATGCGGACCGCATCTTTGTCGGCCAGACCTTGCGTACTGGAGGATCAACTTCTGTCAGCACGCCAACTGTTCCGACACCAGCGCCAGCAAATAATCAGTCCAGACCTAATGACCGCTCCTATGTGATTAAGGCAGGTGACACCCTTTCAGCTATAGCGAGAGATCAGAACGTGACGATCAGACAGCTGAGAGAGTGGAACAACCTGACGAGTGACATTATTTTCGTTGGTCAGACATTAGTTGTGCGCGGTGAGCAGACAAGCGAGACGGCTCCTCAGCCCACTCAGTCAGTCCATACTGTTTCTGCTGGAGAAACATTGTCTCATATTGCAAGAGAGTACAAACTGACTGTAAGGGAACTGAAAGAAATGAACAATCTAAGTACAGACCTTATCTTTGTCAATCAGCAATTGAAGACAGCCAAGTAACATGTACCCCTTTTCACGGGCCGAAAAAGCCCCTGTGAAAAGGGGTTTTTAAATATTGTTTTAAATATTATGTTATATATTTTGTTGCTAAATGATAGAGCTTACTATATAATGAAAGCGACATCTTCTTTAATCATTTCCGAAGCATTTATCATCCTTTTAAAGAAGGTGATCACTGTAAAAAGGAGTGGGACAAATGAAGTATCTACAACGTATAGGCCGATCCTTGATGCTGCCTGTGGCGGTCTTGCCTGCAGCAGCTATTCTGATGGGTATCGGGTATTGGATCGATCCGAGCGGTTGGGGTGGAGAAAGCCAGATTGCGGCTTTCCTGATCAGCGCAGGAGCATCCCTTATCAATAACATGGGTATACTGTTTGCGATAGGGGTAGCCTTAGGCATGTCCAGGGACAAGAACGGGTCGGCTGCTCTGAGCGGTCTGGTCGGCTGGCTTGTGACAACGACCATGCTGAGTCCGGATACGGTTGCCCAGCTGCAGCAGATTGACGTGGAAGAAGTGAACTTGGCTTTTGACAGTATCGAAACGCAGTTTATCGGTATCCTTGTCGGTATTATTGCAGCGGTCATTTATAATAAATTCAGTGGAGTCAAGCTTCCTCAAGCTCTGGCATTTTTCAGTGGAAGACGTCTTCCGCCGATTATCACTGCAGTAGCCTCACTAGTCTTGTCAGGTATACTGATGTTTGTCTGGCCACCAGTCTTCGGTCTGCTCGTTGACTTTGGAACATTCATCAGTGGTCTGGGAGCCTTTGGAGCCGGGTTATATGGGTTCTTTAACAGGCTGCTGATTCCGACGGGTCTTCACCATGCTTTAAATGCAGTATTCTGGTTCGATCTGATTGGAATTAATGACATTCAGAATTTCTGGGAAGGAACAGGAGTAGTGGGGGTGACAGGCATGTACCAGGCCGGTTATTTCCCTGTCATGATGTTCGGACTGCCTGCCGGTGGTCTGGCTATGTATCAGATGGCTGATTCAGACCAGAAGAAACGGGTCGGCTCATTGATGCTGGCCGCAGGATTTGCAACGTTCTTTACAGGCGTGACAGAACCGTTGGAGTTTGCCTTCATGTTCGTCGCACCTTTGTTATTTGTAATACATGCCCTGCTGACAGGTCTTTCTATGTTTATTGCAGCGACATTTAACTGGACTGCCGGGTTCGGTTTCAGTGCCGGGTTTGTCGATGGCGTGCTCAGTTTCAGGCTGCCGATGGCCAATCAGCCGTACATGCTGATCGTTCAGGGACTCGTATTTGCGGTCATCTATTATTTTGCTTTCCTCTGGGCAATTAAAACATTCAATTTGAAAACGCCAGGTAGAGGAGAAGAACTGGCGCTCGATGAAGGAGAAGTATCAGGAGGACCGACAGCTACTGCCTCGCCGACAGCCAACCAGGGGATAGACAGAGATCCTGTCCTGGCTGCAGATAACAACGAATACCGTAGAAAAGCAGAAATCATCCTCGACGGCCTGGGTGGCCAGGAAAATATCGGCTCTCTGGACTACTGTGCCACACGACTGAGGCTGGAGATAAATGACATGAACAAGGTAAACGAAAATAGAATCAGGCAGGCAAACGTACCAGGACTGAGAAAAACAGGACGGAACACAATGCAGGTCGTTGTCGGAACGGATGTGGAATTCGTAGCGAACGAAATGGAAAAATTAAAATAAGATTGCGCATTACCTGAGCCTTTGGTAGAATAAGTGGAAAGATAAGAAAAACAGTGCACAGGAGTAGTAAGTGTCTCTTTCTTCCAGAGAGTGTATGGGTGGTGAAAATACACAGAAAGACAGCTGAACTCGCCTGACAAGTTGCCTCGGGGAATCAAGTACCCGCTGCCGTTTTCCGCGTTAAGGACTGGAGGCTGTTTTACTTCATGTAAAACAGTAAACATAGGTGGTACCGCGATCATTAACGCCCTATGAGTAACAGCTCGTCTGTTATTCATAGGGCATTTTTTAATTTAAAGGAGAGAATTGTATGTCATTCAACCATAAGACGATCGAACAGAAGTGGCAGGCTGTCTGGGAAAAGAACCAGACGTTCAGAACCACTGAAGATAAGAACAAGGATAACTTTTATGCGCTTGATATGTTCCCGTATCCATCAGGTCAGGGGCTGCATGTCGGGCATCCAGAAGGGTACACGGCAACAGATATTATTTCACGAATGAAGCGTGCGCAAGGCTTCAATGTGCTTCATCCGATGGGATGGGATGCCTTCGGTCTTCCGGCTGAACAGTATGCACTGGATACCGGAAACGACCCAGCTGAGTTTACTGAAAAGAACATTCAGACTTTCAAGCGTCAGATCAAGTCGCTTGGTTTCAGTTATGACTGGGACCGTGAAATCAATACGACAGATCCTAACTACTATAAATGGACGCAATGGATCTTTACGAAGCTGGTTGAAAAAGACTTGGCTTATGAAGCGGAAGTCCCTGTCAACTGGTGCCCGGCACTTGGTACCGTTCTGGCAAATGAGGAAGTCATTGACGGAAAATCCGAACGTGGAGGACATCCAGTCTACCGTAAACCGATGAAGCAGTGGATGCTTAAGATTACGGCATACGCAGATCGTCTGCTGGACGATTTGGAGGAAGTGGACTGGCCGGAACACATCAAGGACATGCAGCGTAACTGGATCGGCAAGTCTGAAGGAGCTGAAATTACATTCGGCATCAAGGATTCTGCTGAATCGTTCACTGTCTTCACAACTCGTCCGGATACGATTTACGGAGCGACCTATGCTGTTCTTGCACCGGAATCAGATCTGGTCGACAAGATCACCTCAGCTGAACAGAAAGAAGCAGTCGATGCTTACCGCACTGAGGCAAACAAGAAATCTGACCTTGAGCGTACGGATCTGAATAAAAATAAAACGGGTGTCTTTACAGGAGCTTATGCAGTAAACCCAGTAACCAACGAGGAGATGCCGATCTGGATCGCTGACTACGTCCTGGCTTCATACGGTACTGGGGCAATCATGGCTGTTCCTGCTCATGATGAACGTGATTATGAATTTGCTCAGAAATACGATCTGACGATTCGTCCAGTCATTAAAGGCGGAGATACAGACAAGGAAGCCTATACGGGTGACGGTGAGCATATCAACTCTGGTATTCTGAACGGCCTGAATCAGGAAGAGGCAACAGAGACCATCATCACTTACTTGGAAGATAACAATATCGGTGAATCTAAGACAACTTATCGTCTGAGAGACTGGCTGTTCGCCCGCCAGCGTTACTGGGGTGAACCGATTCCTGTCATTCACTGGGAAGATGGCACGACAACCACAGTGCCTGAAGAAGATCTTCCGGTAACCTTGCCTAAAACGGATGAAATCAGACCATCCGGTACAGGTGAATCACCGTTGGCCGTCATTGAAGATTGGGTCAATGTAGTAGACGAAAAAACAGGTATGAAAGGGAAAAGAGATACGAACACGATGCCGCAGTGGGCAGGAAGCTCGTGGTATTTCCTTCGTTTCATCGATCCAAAGAACCCGGACCAGCTGGCAGATCCTGAAAAACTGAAACAGTGGCTGCCTGTCGATCTTTATATTGGCGGAGCGGAACACGCAGTACTTCACCTGCTTTATGCTCGCTTCTGGCACAAATTCCTTTATGATTTAGGTCTGGTTCCGACTAAAGAGCCATTCCAGAAACTTTACAACCAAGGTATGATCCTGGGAGAAAACAATGAGAAAATGTCCAAGTCAAAAGGGAATGTTGTCAATCCAGACGTCGTAGTGGAAGAATACGGTGCAGATACATTGCGTCTATATGAAATGTTCATGGGACCTCTGGATGCAGCCATCGCCTGGAGTGAAGACGGACTGGAAGGCGCACGTAAGTTCCTGGACCGTGTCTGGCGCCTATTCATCGATGAAGATGGAAAAGTCAGAGACCGCATCACCACTTATGACGACAAATCTCTAGAGGTTGTCTTCCATCAGACTGTGAAGAAAGTGACGGAAGATTATGAGAATCTGCAATTCAATACAGGAATTTCCCAGTTGATGGTTTTCATCAATGCCGCGTATAAAGCAGAAGGTCTGCCGCTTGACTATGTCAAAGGATTCATCAAGATGCTGGCACCGATCGCACCTCACGTCTCGGAAGAACTGTGGGCGAAAGTGACCGGAGCTTCCGAAAGTATTTCCTATGAAGAGTGGCCGTCATATGATGAAACTAAACTGGTTACGGATGAAGTAACGGTCGTTTTCCAGATCAACGGAAAGGTTCGTTCAAAAGCACAAGTGTCGAAATCGATAACGAAAGACGCACTTGAAGAACTGGCGCTTGCAGACAGTAGAATCCAGGAGATGCTGGAAGGACAGACCGTACGAAAAGTTATAGTTGTCCCAGGGAAACTAGTCAACATCGTAGCTAATTAACAGTTAGGGGATAAGAGGGAAGGGAGAGTCCTTCCCTTTTTCTCTGTAAAATAAAGTGAGGAAAGCTTATGCAAAAATCATCCGACCTGAAAACTCCAACAAAAAGTGACCTGAAAAAATTTACTCAACTGATCTGGTCAACGAAGATCTCAAAAGGGCTCATTGCAATCGGACTCGCAGGCAGCCTCCTGACGACCTTTACACAACTGATGATTCCACTCGCCACTCAGCAGTTCATAGATGGCATCGAATTCGACCAGTTTGGACCGTGGCTAGCTGCTCTGATTGTAGGTATCTTCATTTTTCAGGTTATTTTCAATGGATTTTCAAATTATGTGCTGCACAAGATCGGTCAACGGGTAGTGGCGAGTCTGCGTTCTTTTTTATGGAATAAAGTGATCAAGCTCCCTGTTTCCTATTTTGATCAGTATGCATCAGGAGAAGTGGTCAGTCGGATCACGAATGATACGACGATCGTCCAGAATCTGATCTCGTCCTTTTTTCCGCAGTTTATCAACGGGATTCTGTCCCTGTTTGGTATTTTTATTATCTTGGTACTCATGGACTGGCAGATGACTTTGGTCATGCTGACGGCAGTTCCACTTGCACTAATGCTGACGCGTCCTCTAGGAAAGAAAATAGCTAAAGTATCCAGAGAGATGCAGGATGAGACGGCCTCGTTTTCCGGAAAGATCCAGCAAACGATCGCTGAAATCAGACTGATGAAATCCTCAACAGCTGAAAGCTATGAACAGTCAAAAGGTAAGAAGGACATTGAAAAACTTTACACCATCGGATTAAAAGAAGGTAAATACATGGCCATCATCAGTCCGCTTATATATACGCTTATGATGGGGGTCATGGTGTTCGTCATCGGTTACGGAGGTGTACGCGTAGCCAGAGGACAGATGACTACGGGTCAGTTGGTAGCATTTCTGCTTTATTTGTTCCAAATCATTTTTCCGATCATCACCTTCATGAACTTCTTCATGCAGATGCAGAAAGCTACCGGTGCAACGGACCGCATCTCATCTATTTTAGAAGAAAAAGAGGAAGCTGAAGAACAGGGAGAAGACAGAACCATTGCTGACCTGCCTATTATTTTTGATCAGGTCAGCTTTTCCTATGAATCTGAGAAAGAAGTGCTCAAGTCCATTTCCTTTGAAGCACTTCCGGGAGAAAAGGTTGCGTTTGCTGGTCCAAGTGGTGGAGGGAAATCCACACTTTTTGCACTCCTGGAGCGGTTCTACACACCAGACAGTGGAGAGATTCGAGCAGGAGAGGTGTCTATAGAGACAATCTCGCTCAGTTCATGGCGCAGTCAGATCGGGTACGTTTCTCAGGAAAATGCGATGATGTCTGGAACCATCCGTTCCAATGTCTGTTACGGGCTGCCGGATGCCGACAGCATATCCGACGAGCGCTTGTGGGAAGTACTTGAAATGGCTTATGCTAAAGAATTTGTGGAGGAGTTTCCGGGCAAGCTTGATGAACCGGTTGGCGAACGAGGTCTGAAATTGTCAGGCGGACAGAGGCAGCGGATCAATATTTCCCGTGCCTTTTTAAGGGATCCTAATATCCTGATGATGGATGAGGCGACAGCCAGTCTGGACAGTCAGTCTGAGGAAAAAGTATCTAGTGCATTGAAGAAACTCATGGTCGGGCGGACCACTTTCGTCATTGCCCACCGCTTGAGTACGATAGTAGACGCAGACAAGATTCTGTTCATAGAACAGGGGCGTTTGACTGGTATAGGCAGGCACGAGGAATTGATGAAGACGCATCCTCTCTACAGATCCTTTGCTCATCAGCAGCTGGCAGATGAATGATGTGACAGTTTAACGAAAAAGAGATGAAAAATATTTATCTTTCGCTCAAAAGATTGCACGGAAACACTTAAAGCAGTAAAATAGAGTCTGTTACAAAGGAGCACTTTGCTCCTTTTTTCTATGAAAAGCGATAGGTAAAATGAATCCAGCGCACACAGGAGTGACAGCCAGCTGGTATCGAGTGAAAAGAGGGTTCTAGAATGAGTTCTGAAGCAACAAAAGGATTAACTAAAGAAATGTCTCATGACGAAAGAATGATAAGCGGAACTGCCTGGATGACTGCCGGAAGCATGATTTCCCGTATATTGGGTGCCTTGTATATCATTCCCTGGTATGCCTGGATGGGTGGACAGGGTCCGGGAGATGCAGCGAATGCATTGTACCAGATGGGTTATACGCCTTATGGGTTCTTTCTTGCTCTGGCGACGGCTGGCGTACCGAGTGCTATATCCAAACAGGTGAGTTACTATAATGCATTAGGGGAGTATGGGGTTTCAAAGGCCATATATAAACAGGGTCTCAAAATCATGGCTATCACTGGAGTCGTTTCAGCTCTGGTCATGTTTGTAATGGCACCGCTGCTTGCTGAAGCCAGCCCATCAGCCAGCGCATCTGAAGCCGTTCTAGTCATGCGCTCACTGACTCCGGCTTTACTCATCATTCCTGCTCAGAGTGTCACACGCGGATTTATCCAAGGACATAATACGATGAAGCCGTCTGCAGTGTCTCAAATACTGGAACAGCTGGCTCGAATCATTTTCCTCCTGTCAACTGTGTATGTCATCAGAGAGGTCAATTCCGGTGAAGTGGTGACAGCCGTTGCATTCTCTACCTTTGCAGCGTTTGTGGGAGCAATTTTTTCACTAGGTTATCTAGGATTTGTGCTCAAACGCATGAAGACAGCCTTCAACTATGAGCCTGAAGAAAGCAAAGGCGAGGTATCAGTCTCACCGAACGAGCTGATCATAAATATTATTAAAACGTCGATTCCATTCATCATCATTGCGACTGGAATCATCGTCTTTCAAATCGTCGACCAGGTCACATACGGCCCGCTCATGTCTGCCTTTTCAAATATGAGCGAAAGCATGATCGAACAGACTTACGGAATCACTCAGGCCAATGCACATAAACTGATCATGGTACTCACTTCTTTCGGTACGGCCATGTCGATCGCTTCAGTTCCTCTTATCAGTGATCTGATTGCGAAAAACAATATGAATGAAGTGCGCAGACAATTTTCAAAAGGAATCCAGCTTCTGCTGTTTGCCATGTTCCCTGCAGCAATTGGTATGGCTGTCGTCGCTGAACCGTTGTATACCATTTTCTACGGCAACAATGCTCTCGGAACTGGCATCACACAAGTGTCAGCTGTGATGAGTATATTTGTTGCACTATATGCGGTGCTGGGGAATATGCTTCAGGCTGCCAACCTGACTCGTCCGGCTATCAAAGCTCTGATGACCGGACTGGTAGTAAAAGTGGTCACCCAGGTTCTATTCGTATCATGGCTCGGTCCATACGGCATGCTGCTGTCATCTATCGCCGGTTTTGGCATAAGCTGCTGGCTGATGATGCGTATCATGCATGAACACACACACTATTCCGCAAGCAGACTGTTCAGACGTTCCCTTTTGATCCTGATTTTATCTGGAGCTATGGGAGTTGGAACACTTATTGTAAAATGGGGACTAGGATTCATCCTGAATTATGAAATAAGAATGCACTCGTTGATTGCGCTTGCAATAATAGCAGTAGTCGGGATCCTTATTTATGGTTATCTTGTGCTGAAAACGAGACTAGCTGACCGACTGATCGGTGCTAAAGCTGAACGTGCACGAGCTAAATTTAGAATGAAATAGAATACTCTTTGCACACTCAAGAGTTTATGAAATAACGAAAGGAGAGCATATGAGACTTGATAAACTGCTGGCCCACAGTGGCTTAGGCACACGAAAAGAAGTAAAGAAACTGTTAAAAACCAAAATAGTCGAGGTCAATGAAAAAACCGTGACGGACCCGAAGACTCATGTCGATCCTGATACGGACAAAGTAACGGTCGGTGGAGAAAAACTGGATTATCAGGAGTTTGTCTACTTCATGATGAACAAGCCTCAAGGCGTTATCAGTGCTACTGAAGACCTGATGCATGAAACCGTGCTTGATCTTCTGGAGATGCAGGACAGTCTGCAGGAGCCTCATCCGGTCGGTCGTCTGGACATCGACACAGAAGGGCTGCTGATACTGACAAACGACGGCAAGCTGACGCATCGACTGCTTTCACCGAAGCATCATGTAGACAAGCGGTATTATGCAGAAATAGACGGCATAGTCACTAAGGAGGATATCGTCCAGTTTAAAGAAGGTGTAACTCTGGATGACGATTATGAGACACTTCCTGCCGATCTGGAAATTCTGTCAACAGATGAGGAAGCTGGAACGTCAGTCATTGAACTGGTTATTCGAGAAGGGAAGTTCCACCAGGTCAAGCGCATGATACAGGCAGTCGGGAAAGAAGTGACCTACCTGAAACGCCTTGAAATGGGGCCAATCAAACTCGATGACACACTTGAACTTGGTGCTTACAGAGAACTGACGTCAGAAGAAGTCGAGTTATTGAAGAAAGCGTAAATATAAAAGAGATGCCCTTGAATCCGTCCAACTAATGCTGGAAACTTGGATTGAAGGGCATCTTTTTTTGTATTATTGGCCGATCGAAGGAAGTTAATCTGTTGGATTACTTAAATAGTCTTAAGACAAATGTTTGCAGATTTAGAACAAAACAATCATTTATAGTGAGGAAAAAGCCGCCAAATCGGCTTTTAACTACTTAAACAGACGATCAGTATCTGTTATGTAGAAGACAGCAAAATGACCAGCTATAGCCATTTGTCAGGCAACGACTGGTCATTTATTTATAGCACAAAGGTTTGAAGAACGAGCGCCAGGAAGCCGGCACCGACATAGGAGAACGCCAGAGCCATCGTCCATTTCATTTTTCTCTTATCCTGTTCGTGTTCTTCTTCTGTGACATATTCGCTTGCCTGAGGTGTGGACCACAGGGCGAACACGAAAAATCCGGCAATACCGAAAAAGTACAGAAGGTCCAGATTCATCAACATCAGGAGAAAACCGAGGAGAAACACCCAGATAGAATTGATCAGCAACTTATTTTTTTTCATCGTACACACATCCCTCTATGTGAACTACCCACCACTTAAATCCTCCGGATTTTGAAGTGGGGGCTTCCTACGAACTCCATTCTTGTCTGCACAGGTTTCATGCAGACAGAGGAATCGGATATGGGTAGGCTCAAAAGGCAGTCCCTGCCTCATAGGTTTTCTTTTACTTGGCTAACGCCAAGGAATACTCAGTAGGCTTGGTTGTCGCCTATATAGACTTGGTTATCGTCTATATATAAAGTATACCAAATGAGAATGACATTAACCACTTCAAGCTATCGCTTGACCGAAATTCATCTCCCACTTTCACTGGTGCTTCGCACCCATACGCTTAGAAGTGGGAGATGAATTTCGGAATTACGTTAAAAACTCTATCTGCATAAGTGTATCTTTTTTTATACTTGTTGACAATATATCCATAAACAGACAGAGGAAATTTAGGAAATTCTTCATAGATAACAATGAGTTTGTCAGACCACTTGGAAGGGAAATTGCCTTGTCCGATATCTTTTATGAATCCAAAGACCACTCAAACGAACCGTTTCCCACTGTCGTATTTTGAAAAAGTTTTCATTGTTTCAGGAATCTGCTCAATAATATGTGTTGGCAAGGTAACGTACTGGTGTCTGGCTAGTTCATCGCCAATGTAGCTGTGCAGGTATACGGATGCCAGAACAGCGTGTTTCTTATGCTCAAACTGTGCGACAAAACCGGCAATCATTCCAGCCAGAGCATCACCCATGCCACCGGTAGCCATTGCAGGATTCCCGGCAGTATTTTCCCAGACTTCATCCTCGTAATAGACCTCCGTCCGACTTTTTTTCAAAACCACTACCGCATTCAGATCCTTCACTTTCTGATGGTTCAGTTCAACGTCTTGATCATCGATCGGTACACCAGTCAGTGTACGCCACTCGCCTAAATGAGGCGTCACGATCAGTTCTGCTTTCAGAGGAGGGAGATTTTCATTGACATGCAGATGAATAGCATCCCCATCCAGAACTAGGATTTGCTCCTCGTCAATTGTTTCATAAACGGTTTTCATTACATCAGCCGCCCTCTGATCACGACCCAGACCCGGTCCAATGACGATCACATCCATCCCATCGATCATGGATTCCAACTGCTGGAGATCATACAACGTCAGACACATCGCTTCAGGAAGTCTGGAGTGAAGGGCAGCGTGATTACTTGGATCTGTAGCTACTGTCACCAGACCTGCGCCGCTGTGAACACAGGCTGAAGCAGATAAAATAATCGCGCCACCCATATTTTCGTTACCTCCAACTAACAGTACCCGACCATACGTACCTTTATAACTGTCTTTTTTTCGTTCAGTAATAAAGGCTTCTACTTTTCTTTTAGTTATTTTATTCATCTGGCATGCCTCCTTTCCTTTAGTTTACTCTTCAAATACTATCCAGTCGAGTAAAACCAGTCAGCATGTTTAGTTGACTGTTATAATGTGGAAAGAAGTGTTCGTGTCATCTTTAATTGGAGTTTAATGAAATAAATGATAAAATAGAGAAAGAGACACGAAAATGTATAGGAGGAATGTAAGAATGACTGAACACTCAATTGACTGGAAAGCTGAAGCGGCGAAACGTAAAGATGCGTTTCTGGAAGACTTGTTTGACCTGCTTCGTATCGATAGTGTACGTAATGATGATAAAGCAACAGAGGAAGCGCCTGTTGGACCTGGTCCCAAAGAAGCACTTGAGGCATTTCTGGCTTTAGGTGACCGTGATGGCTTCACAACAAAAAATGTAGATAACTGGGCTGGCCACATCGAATACGGTGACGGAGACGAACTCATGGGCGTACTGGCTCACGTCGACGTTGTCCCTACAGGAACGGGATGGGAAACAGATCCGTTTGAACCCGTGATCAAAGATGGCCGTCTCTATGCACGTGGATCAAGCGATGACAAAGGACCTGGTATGGCGGCTTATTATGCGATCAAGATGATCAAAGACCTTGATCTGCCGGTCTCCAAGAAAGTCCGTTTCATCATCGGAACAGATGAAGAAAGTGAATGGAAAGGCATCAAGCATTACCTTGAAACTGAGCCTGAACCTGACTTTGGTTTCTCACCGGATGCCACATTCCCGATCATTAATGGTGAAAAAGGGAATACAACTGTATTCATCGAAACAAAAGGAGACGGGTCCGGAGCATCAAATGAATTAGTTCAGTTTGAATCAGGCCTGCGTCCGAATATGGTTCCTCAAGATGCGGTAGCCGTCGTTAAAAGTGACGACCCTCAAGCTATCGAATCTGGACTGACTGACTTCCTTAATGGACTACCAGTCAAAGGGACAGCGGCTGTGGACGGAAACAAAGTAACGCTGGAATTCACCGGTAAGGCGGCTCACGGAAGCAAGCCGGCCAGTGGAGTCAATGCAGCGACTTACCTGGCACGTTATTTATCAGACTTTAATTTTGGAAAAGATGCAAAAACTTTCTTGGAAGTCATCACACTTTATCTGCACGATGATCCTGAAGGGAAAAAACTGGGTATCGATCATACGGACTCCGTAATGGGAGAGCTGACTTCCAATCCGGGTGTCTTCTCCTATAAAGCAGAAGAAGGCGGAAAAATCACGGTCAATATGCGTTACCCTCAAGGGACAACAGAAGATAAGATCTTAGATACTTTCAAAGACAAGCTGTCTCAGTATGATGTAGAGCTTTCAAACAGTGAAGGGAAGGAACCTCACTATGTTCCTGCCAACGATCCGCTTGTGACAACACTGCTGGACGTTTACCATCGTCAGACTGGGCTTGAAGCTCACGAAATGGTTATTGGTGGCGGAACATACGGCCGTCTGATGGAACGCGGAGTCGCATACGGCGCAATGTTCCCGGACAGTGTTGATACGATGCACCAGGCCAATGAATTCATGGCTGTAGATGATCTTATGAATGCAATGGCAATCTACGCAGAAGCAATCTACGAACTGATCAAATAAAGATAAGCTGAATGAAAAAAGGAAGAGCCGCGGCTCTTCCTTTTTTCTAATATGCTCAAATTAAAATTACTCACTAAAAGAAGCCATTCCTGAGAATAAAATGGCTTCTTTAGTACTTATTCCGTTAGTTACCAGCTGACTTGTGAATGGTCAACTGTCCAAGTCTCTCCTTCTTCCCTGTGGAGGTGTCCGGAAGAGTAGGGCTCATCATCGACTGTCAGCGAAACCTCTTCAACATTGTAGTAGGCTCCAATGGTATTGACCAGTGCCTGAACAATGAGTGACTCGATTCCCGATCCGGCATTCATATCATCAATCAGTTCTACGGAAAAGTCGGCATATGCAATGCCATCATCTCCAAGATACATATAGTTGATTTCAGCTGACCCAGCAATCAGAGCTAAAGAGTCGTAACCCTCGGCCTGTCCTCTCAGGACTTCTGTCAAAGCCACTCGAATGGGCTCGTTAGTATACAATTCAATAGACGTATTGACAGCTTGAAGCTCAGTAGCCTGATCATCGAGTGTAAAAACTGTCACGGAATGTTCTTCTGGCTGATTTTCCGCAAGTTCTGTCAATGTTGAACGAATCTCCATCTCATCGTCACCGGGATTTGAAATGCGCTCGACCAGCCCAATGCCATCAGCATAGTAATACACTGTCGTATTGCCTTCGCGTTCGCGCGTCAGTTCGATTGCATCAAAGGTTCCGAAAGGGAGGTCAATTTCAACTGCCACATCAGTTATTTCAGTTACTGAGCCAGTCGGGCTCTCCCAGGAGTGACCGGCTTCAATAGGCAGCTGGAGAATAATTTCGTGGTCATCCTGCGCACTGCTCAATCCGGTGTCCATCATATCATCTCTGAAATAGGTTTCCGGACGTACAAAAATTTCCCGTATTTCATCCTCAGTATACTCATAGACAGTAACCACATCGGTTCCAGCAGTCGACTCAATCATCTGAAGCGTGTCATCATGGGCGAACTGAGGATAACGGGTGAATGAGGCATACTCTATGCCTTCACCCTCGTATTCAAGCCAGGTGTCTTCCAGCTTGGGGAACCA
Organism: Alkalibacterium indicireducens; assembly: GCF_039522005.1. Classification (NCBI taxonomy): domain Bacteria; kingdom Bacillati; phylum Bacillota; class Bacilli; order Lactobacillales; family Carnobacteriaceae; genus Alkalibacterium; species Alkalibacterium indicireducens. The sequence goes on along the minus strand of NZ_BAAADA010000205.1, from coordinate 1,521 downwards.
GACTTCAAGATCTTGTGATACGGCATAGTCATCTTCAGTAAGGTCGTCCGTGTCGTCTTCATCTAAATCTTCGTCATCCTGTTCGGGTGCGATGACTTCTTCATCCGGCTCGTCGATATCCTCACTGTCATCTTCGTTATTGCAGCCAGCGAGAATGAGGCCAGCGGAAAGTGTCAGATACGTATACTTCAGCCAAGTGTTCGTCAACATTCTTATCACTCCTTAATTGGTGCTCAGTAATTTTTGTGAAGAGCCGTTCTGTAGATTTCTCTTGAAATATCCAAAGTCTGGTCGCCACGTTCCGAAATAGAATCATTGCCGTGTGCTTCGAGTTGTGAAACTAAGGTATCAATATCCTCTTCTTGAACGTTGACTTCAGAAAGGTTGACGGGCATGTCGATCGACTTGAAGAAGATGATCGTTTTAAGAATAGCTGCATCAATTTTTTCTTCTTCAGTCCCATCAGAAATGCCCCAGACTTTTTCGGCATATTGAACTAGTTTGTCCCATTTCTTGAGTTTACGGACCGTCATCACAGCCGGCATGATTGCAGAAAGCGTACGTGCATGGTCTGTATTGTTCAAGACAGTGATCTCATGGCCAAGTGCATGTGTCGACCAGTCTCCAGGTACTCCTCTGGACAGCAGGCGATTCAGCGCCAGAGTAGCGGTCCACATGAAGTTAGCTCTCAGATTGTAGTCATGCTTCGATTCGTCAATGACGTCCGGTCCAATTTCGATCAGGATGCGAAGCAGGCCTTCAGCAAATTCATCCTGCACTTTTCCGCCGACAGGATAAGTCAGATACTGTTCCAGAATATGAATGAATGAGTCAGTGATCCCGTTGGCCAGCTGCCTTTTTGGAAGAGTATAGGTCAGTTCAGGTTCGAGAACGGAAAATTTCGGAAAAACTTCCCAGCTGCTGAAGCTGACTTTAGCTTTCTTTTCCTTGAATGAAATAACTGACGTCTCATTCATTTCGGTCCCAGTGGCGGGGAGAGTCAGGATCGTTCCAAAAGGCAGGGCAGACTGGACAGGTTTACCAGCCCCGACACCTTTTCCGAAGATATCAGAAGGATTTCCATCAAATTCTGCTGCTGCGGCAATGAATTTCACGCCGTCAATGACCGATCCGCCACCGACTGCCAGCAGATAATCATATCCTTCTTCCTTGATAAGCTCCACGGCCTGCATGCAAGTTTCAAATGTCGGATTAGCTTCGATTCCGCCGAATTCGCCGACAGTCTCGTGTGACAAGGCTTGTTTTACACGGTCAAGTGTTCCGAATCGTTTGACGCTGCCGCCACCGTATAAGATGAGAACTTTCTTATCAGAAGGGATGTGCTTATCTAATTGTTCGATTTTATTTCTTCCGAACAGTATTTTAACAGGATTGTAAAAAGTAAAATCAGATATCTCTGGTTTCATATTAGTGCCTCCTTTGTAGTATAAGTTAGTGTCAATACTTTCTTTTAATAATTGCTTACAATGGTTGTTATATCAAGGAAAAGCAAAAAAACAC
>NZ_BAAADA010000204.1:0-26856 GCF_039522005.1 Alkalibacterium indicireducens | reverse complement strand
GAATGTTTAGATTTATTCTTTTTAATACGCATAGCTAATCCTCATTCCTTTTAAATGTATCTCTATTATAAAATATTACTACATAGTACTACAATATAAGTCTATCAAATTTGACAAAAAAATAAAGCCATAACAGGCTTTGTGTCACTTTTTATTGATTCCAGCTGTTAAACTCCCGATCTTCAAGCCAAGTAATATAATCGTTTAAAAGTTGAATCAAACTGTTTTGCCACTTGATTTTATTAACTAAATACATGATAATCTGAAGTAGATTAGGCATCTCTTTTCACTCCTTAAGTGATGAATGTTTGTTTTTAGTGAACTTCATTTTATCAGATTAAGGGGGGAAGAGGTGCCTTTTTGTATTTTAATTGATAGAGCAACGATAGTTGCATTAAAACAACACGAAAAAACAAAAAAATTGGTAATTACTGCACGAAGAAGGGAAGGATACATATGGGAAGAGGAGGCGGCCGTGGTGGCGGCGGAGGCTTCAGTGGCGGTGGACGTGGCGGTGGTTTCGGCGGTGGTCGAGGCGGTGGCGGACGCAGCAGTGGAGCCGGTAGAGGCGGCGGAAGCTTCGGTGGCAGTGGTCGAGGCGGTGGAGGCTTCGGTGGCGGTTTCGGGGGCGGCTACAATAGGCGACCCAGACATTACGGGCCTCGCATGGGACCGATCTGGATGTTTGGCGGTTTAGGCAGGCGAAGGAGATACCCTCGAGGTGGCGGTGGCTGTGGATTTATGGGCTGCGGCAGTATTTTCACCGTCATGATATTCCTGTTCATCATGTTCAGCCTGCTGTCTACAGTAGGGAACTTTGGAACTGGCGGAAACGGTGGATCAGGTAGTATCACTACGTCCACTGTTGAGCGAGAGCCTTTGCCCTCAGGTTCCGTAAATGAAACGGATTACTATACAGATAACTTGGACTGGATCGGGAATCACACCCGTATGGTCGACGGACTTCGCCATTTCTACAATGAAACGGGTGTCCAGCCTCATGTCTACATCACTGGAGATATTGACGGCAATACATCACCTTCAATGGATGAAGTGGAAGCATACGCAAATAACTTATATGATGAATTATTTACAGATGAAGCCCACCTTCTGCTGGTTTTCCTTGAACCTCGACCTAATGACTATACGACTTATTATGTCGTTGGTTCTCAGGCTAGAAGTGTGATCGATAGAGAAGCTGGAGACATCCTGCTCGACTATCTGGACAGATATTACGCTGATGGAAACCTGACTGATGAGGAATATTTCAGCAACTCGTTCAGAGATGCAGCTGATCGGATCATGGAAGTCACGACATCTCCATGGATCCCAGTACTGAGTATTTTCGGGCTCGTTGTTTTGATTTACGTGTTATATAAATGGTGGAAGTCACGTCAGGATGCCAAAGAAAAAGAAGCTAAACGGACAGACGATATGCTGAACAAACCGATCGATACATTCGGGCGTTCAGAAGCTGAAGATCTATCTAAAAAGTACGAGGATGATAATTGGGATAACTATTAACATGCACCATCACTATAGGAGGATGAAAACATGGCAATTTTAGACCGCTTTTCAGATATTATCAGTGCAAACGTCAATGCTCTGATGGACCGTATGGAAGATCCGGAAAAAATGATCGACCAGTACTTGCGTAAGATGATGGACGATCTGGCAGAAGTGAAGCAGAATACAGCCAGTGTTATGGCAGAGGAAACACGAGCCAAACGTCTGGTGGATGATAATGAAGCTGAAGTAGCCAAGTATGGTAACTTTGCTAGAAAAGCCTTGGAAGCAGGCAACGACGGTGATGCACGAGTTTTTCTTGCCAAGAAGCAGGAACTCGAAGATATTGGTACAGGACTCACTAATGCCTATGCAAAAGCACATGAGAATGCAACCAAGATGCGGCAGATGCATGACAAACTGGCCACTGATATAGAAAAAATGCGTCAGCGTCGGGCTATGATAAAAGCTCAGCTGTCCGTTGCAGATACTCAGGACAAGCTGAACAAAGCGTCAGAATCTGCTGGAAAATCTAAAGGTGCTATGAGCTCCTTTGAACGGATGGAAGAAAAAGCCAGCCGCCGTCTGGACGAGTCCAACGCTATGGCTGACTTGAATAAGGAACATAAAGACGAAGCAGCGATCCTTGAGGAAAAATATGCATCAGAATCAGGGTCGGCAGCTGTTGAAGATGAACTTGCCCGCATGAAGAAAGAGATGGGTCTGTCTTCTTCAGATGAAGACTAATTTTATACTAAATGGACAAAAAAACAGCCGTTTACCGATTTGGACGTACAGTCCTTCCGGTACACGGCTGTTTACTTATTTGAGTCAGCTGCATTGACTGTTTTGACCTACTCGCCCTCTTCTTCAATCGAGAATACTGGAGTAGAAAGATAACGTTCACCGGTATCCGGGGCGACAGTCACGACCGTTTTCCCTTTGCCCAGCTGTTTTGCCACTCGAATAGCTGCCGCAATGTTGGCTCCTGACGAAATACCAACCAGTAGCCCTTCTTTCCGGGCCACTTCACGCGTCATGTCGATAGCTTCTTCACTTGTAACGGTCACGATTTCATCAATCAGATCCCGTTCAAGGATGTCCGGAATGAAACCTGCCCCTATCCCTTGGATTTTGTGCTTCCCTTTTTCTCTTCCACTTAATACCGCTGATTCATGCGGTTCGACCGCAATGATTTGAGCAGCAGGATTATGCAGTTTCATCACTTTTCCTGCTCCAGTCAGTGTTCCACCAGTTCCGACCCCTACTACAAAAGCATCCGGAGTCTTTCCTTCAAGTGCTTCGATGATTTCAGGACCCGTTGTCTGAATATGAACAGCAGGATTTGCCGGATTCTTAAACTGAGACGGCATGAAGTAATTATCCTGTTCGGCCAGCGTCTGCGCCCTGTCCATGGCTCCCGGCATGCCATCATCTCCAGGCGTCAGTTCAAGTTCCGCACCGTAAGCTTTCATCAGGGAACGTCTTTCCACGCTTAACGTATCCGGCATGACAAACACTGCCTTGTACCCTTTAGCCGCAGCGATCATCGCCAGACCGACACCTGTATTTCCACTGGTCGCTTCAACAATCGTATCGCCTTCTTTCAGAAGACCCTCTTTCTCTGCCTCTTCAATCATGTTCAAGGCAATGCGGTCTTTCACACTTCCTCCTGCATTACGCATCTCGATTTTTACATAAACATCTGCATAATCATCCGGCACCAGACGGTTCAGTTTCAATAATGGTGTCTGACCGATCAATTCTGTAATGGATTGGGCTATTTTCACGTTTACACTTCCTCAATTGTTAGTTTATTTACAGTTTAGTATGTATCAGCTATTTATACAAGAAAATGGTATCAGACAGAAGACAAAGAAATCTCCGACCGCCTGTAATGAGTTCAGCGGTCGGAAGATGTAATAAGTCTATTCGATTTCAATACGTTTAGATCTGGACTGTGTCGGATTTTGCTTAGGCAAAGTGATCGTTAATAGCCCCTTCTCAAACTGTGCACTGATGTTGTCTTCATCGATATCCTGAATGATAAATTGACGACTGAATGAACGACTGGAACGCTCTCTTCTAATATACTGACGTTCATCATCGCGTTCATCTGATTCAGTTTCTTTTTTAGCAGTGATCGACAGAACGTTGTCTTTATAATCCAGTTCAATGTTTTCTTTTGACATGCCCGGTAATTCTGCTTCTACAACGTATGCCTCATCTTTTTCAATGATATCCGTCTTGAACTGACCGAAGTCTCCGAAGTTCTGCCCTAACGCATCATCGAAAAACCGTCTGCCGAAATCCATGAAGTCCCTTCTGGTTGGGAATAAGTCACTCATCCCTGACCCTCCTTTCTCTCGTTACTAATGCTTTCCCTTATCCTCACCTATAGTGTACTCTTTTCTTTTGAAAATGCAAACGAAATAAACTGGATTCCATATGGGGTTTCAACAGATTTCGGTTAATCTATTACTGTCAAATGACGTTTGCACCTGCTTCATTGAGATACTGGCTTCATATTCGGCCTCTACCAAAAAATCCACTTCCAGACCTGATTAATGGGACTGGAAGTGGATGCTTGTCTCTATTCAGTTATTAAGACGCTTTTCAAGTTTGTCTACATAATGCTTGTCGAAAAGTGGCTTGATCGACTGGTGTCTCTGGATCCGTCTGATCGCGTCCCCTAAAATCGGAGCGATGCTGATGACTTCTATCAGTTCGCAGCTGCTTTTTTCTCTGATATCGATCGTATTCGTCACGATCGCTTTTTTGATTCCCGATTGGTCGATCCGATCGATGGCGTTATCAGATAATACAGGATGTGTCACGCAGACATACACGTCTTTTGCACCGGCTTCCTTGAGTAACTCGCAGGCTTTTGTGACAGTTTTTGCCGTGTCCATGATATCATCGAATAAGATACAGGTGCACCCTGACACGTCACCCACTACATGCATTTCTTCATCAATATCTTCATCTGCCAGTCGTTTGTCGATAATCGCCAACCGGGAGTCAAGCAGCTCAGCCATTTCTCTGGCTCGAGAGACTCCGGCATGATCTGGTGAAACAACAACGGTCTCTTCTCCCCCGAAGTCTCTGTCAAGGAAATAGTTCGCCAGCGTTGCAATGGCGGACAGATGATCCATTGGAATATCGAAAAAGCCCTGAATCTGAGGTGCATGCAGGTCCATGGTAATCATCCGTGTGGCTCCGGCAATCGTCAGCATATTCGCCACTACCTTAGCTGTGATTGCTTCACGTAGCCCCGGCTTTCTGTCCTGCCGGGCATACCCGTAATAAGGCATAATTACATTGATCGTTCTGGCGCTGGCCCGTCTCAATGCGTCGATCATGATCAGGACTTCCATAATATAGTCGTTGCTCGGATCATTTGTGGACTGCAGGATATACACATCAGCTCCACGCACACTTTCTTCTATGTTGATCCGTATTTCTCCATCTTCGAACCGGGTAATATCCGCTTTGCCCAGCTCCATTCCAATTTCCTCAGCAATTTCTTCAGCCAAGGGACGATTGGAATTCATTGAAAACAGCTTCAAATTAGATTGTCTGATTTCTCTATCCATGACAGCCTCCACTCATTCGATGATCCCGTCTTTACCTTAATTTAAGCATACTTATGTAAAAATGCAAGCGTTAGCGAAAGGAAATTATACCATCGTTTTTCGCTGGGTCACTTCCTTAGAATTGATCAGGACCCATTCAGGACAGGAGATTTAAGAGCCCATAATGGGTATGCACCCTCTACTCTATAGGCTGACGATAAATGTGCTACACTAGGACCAAACACGTTGATTTTTAAATCAAAGTCATGAATTAATCACTTAAATCTATCCAAAGGCTCCCATTTCCATTCGGTCACTTCAGGCATATCATCGCCGTGTTCCCGAATGTAATGATGGTGCTTGTCCAGCAGCCGGTCCATCTCGTTTTCAAATTCTGCAGCCTGTTCACCGTATACTGCGTGGGCAGCGTCTTTAGCCAGATGGAAACGGTCGAGTTCATTGACTACTCGCATATCGAATGGCGTCGTCACGTCCCCATTTTCCCGGTAGCCATGAGTGATCAGCTGTCTGTTTTCTCTATCGAAAAACAAGCCTCTTATTAACCCTTCATACCCATGGAAAGCGAAGAGAACAGGTTTATCCTTAGTAAACAACTTATTAAAGGCTTCATCACTCAAGCCACGTGAATCCTTTTTCTGGCTGGCCAGTTTTAACAGGTCCACCACGTTGATGAATCTAACACTCAAATCAGGATAGGCTTTGTGAAGGATCGATATCGCGGCCAGAGCTTCCAAATTCGGTTCTGTTCCGGCAGCGGCGATGACGATATCCGGGTCGTCTGAGTCATTAACACTTGCCCAGTCGATCACTTTAAGTCCTTTGTCGATCAGCTCTTCTGCTTCTTCCGCTGAATAGAACTGCGGACGCGGATGCTTGCTTGACACAATGAGGTTCACTTTCTGTGTCGAGGTCAAGACTCTATTCATGACAGCCATCAGTGAATTGGCGTCAGCCGGGAAGTACGCTCTGATGTACTCGCGCTTCTTGTCGGCCAGATGCGTGCTGATGCCAGGATCCTGGTGCGTATAGCCATTATGATCCTGCTGGAAAACTGATGATGACGCAATGATGTTCAGTGACGGATACTTGCGGCGCCACTTCTGTTCGTCAGCTTTTCGTATCCATTTAAAATGCTGCGTCAGCATCGAATCGACAATGCGCAGAAAGCCTTCATAACTGACAAAGAACCCATGGCGGCCTGTCAGGACATAACCTTCCATCCAGCCTTCAGCCTGGTGTTCGGACAACTGTGAATCGATCACACGCCCAGTACTTGACTGCGCTTCGTCTTCCGGTTCATCGATATCTTCCATCCACTGGCGATCTGTCGTCTCCAGGACTTCATTCAGCCGATTGGACTTCAGTTCATCGGTACTGATTATCCGGAAATTATCTGGATTTAAATCAATAATGTCACGGGCAAATCGACCGAACACCATCATATCCTTTTCCTTTTCAGCTCCAGGAGTAGAAATTTCAAGTGCATGTCTGTGCCAGTCAGGGAGCTTCAGTGGTTTGGGATCGATGCCTCCATTGGTTACAGGATTGGCTCCCATCCGTTTGTTTCCTTTTGGTGCGATAGCTTTCAACTCTTCGATCAATTTGCCCTCTTCGTCAAAGAGCTCTTCTGGTCGGTAAGCGGTCATCCAGTCAGTTAACGCTTCGCTGTATTCCATGCTGCCTTGCTCTGCAGGGATCGGCACCTGATGCGATCGGAATGTCCCTTCAACCGGCTCCCCGTCCCATTCTTCAGGTCCCGTCCATCCTTTTGGACTGCGGAGAATAACTACCGGCCAGTGCGGCATCTCAGTATCTTCTGCCGACTTTTGACGCGCGTTTTTTTGAATAGACTGGATCTGTTCGATCGCCTGATCCAATGTGTCAGCCATTTTCGGATGCATGTTGTCGGGATCGTCTCCTTCGACAAATAAAGGAGTCCAGCCGAGTCCTTCAAAGTACTTTGTCAGTTCTTCATCTGACTTGCGTGAAAGAATCGTCGGATTTGCAATTTTGTAGTCATTCAAATGCAGGACGGGCAGGACTGCACCGTCAGTTACGGGATTGATGAACACATTTGAAAACCAGGAGGTAGCCAATGCACCAGTTTCAGCTTCACCGTCACCAATAGTGACTGCTGCAATCAGATCGGGATGATCCAGTACAGCACCTGTCGCGTGAGACAGGGCGTAACCGAGCTCTCCACCTTCGTGAATGGATCCCGGTGTTTCTGGAGCCGCATGAGAGCCGATTCCTCCCGGGAAAGAGAACTGCTGAAAGAGTTTTGCCATACCCTCTTCATCTGTCGTTATATCTGGATAGACTTCCGAGTAACTCCCATCTAAATAGGCATTTGACACCATGACTTGACCGCCGTGACCTGGTCCTTCAATGAAGAACATGTTCAGATCGTACTTATTGATGACTCTGTTCAAGTGGGCATAAACAAAGTTCTGTCCTGGAACAGTCCCCCAATGCCCGATTGGATTGATTTTGATGTCCTCTTTTTTTAAGGGACGCTTGAGCAGAGGATTGTCTTTCAGATAAATCTGTCCGATCGATAGATAATTCGCCGCCCGCCACCAGGCATCCACTTTATTCAGATAATCTTCAGAAGAGTAATTGACTTCACTCATTAAAAAGGCTCCTTTCCTGATTCTATAGACTAAGGTAATTATTTGTTTCGTCTTACTTAACTTTAGCATACCCTACTCCGAAGCCTCTACGAATAGCCCTTTGAATACTAATCCAGTTAACTAACCGGTAAACAATGAAGCTGGACTAGAACTAAAATGCATCATTTTCTATAAATAAAAACATGCCCTTAATTAGTCTTCTGACTAAAAAGAGCATGTTCATGTTTTTATGATTATTCTTATCTACTGCATAACCCAGTGATTTGCTTTCACTTCTTGTAATGTCTGGCCTTCTAGAGATATTTCTACCGAATCATCATGTGCAAACGATGCATCCGTGGCCGTATAGTGCGGATCAGGCACCGGTATAGCAGACAGCAACTTTCTTGTGTAATTGTGCATCGGATTTGTAAACAGTTCTTCTGAATCAGTCAGCTCGACAATTTGACCTTTATACATCACAGCTACCCGGTCAGACAACTTTTTAACAGTCGCCAGATCGTGAGCAATAAATAGATAAGTCAGATTCAGTTTGCGCTGCAGCTCTTCCAGAAGATCCACTATTGTCAATTGGACGGATGCATCCAAAGCAGATAACGGTTCATCCAGCACAATAAATTCTGGTTCGACAGCAAGTGCTCTTGCGATTCCGATACGTTGACGCTGCCCCCCTGAGAATTCATGAGGGAAACGCTTTGCAAAGGATGTGTCCAGACCGACTAAAGTCAGCAACTCTTCAACACGTTCTCTACGCAGTTTCTTATTCGCTGCCAGTTTATGAATATCCAACGCTTCTCCAATAATATCCTCTACTGTTTTACGTGGATTGAGTGAAGAGTATGGGTCTTGGAAAACAAACTGGACTTTCTTTCTCATTTCTTTCATCTGTTTTTTCTTAAAGGTATTTAAATCACTGCCTTCAAAAATTGTTTCACCACTTGTTGCTTCATGAAGACGAAGGAGTGTGCGACCGGTCGTCGATTTCCCTGATCCGGATTCACCTACCAGACCAAGAGTTTCACCTTTATAGATATCAAACGAAATGCTATCAACAGCTTTTAAAGTATTCTTTCTCCCTATAGGAAAATGCTTAGCCAGTTTATTGACTTCCAACAATTTTTCACGCGTGCCGGAGTATATTTGAACCAGCTTCTCTTTTGATTCAGGTGATTTTTCCTCATGCAGGTTAGGAATAGCAGCCAGAAGTTTCTTTGTATACTCTTCTTTAGGAGACGTAAATATTTCACTAGTCGTTCCACTTTCAACTACTTTTCCTTTATTCATAACTACGATTTTTTCACACATATTGGCTACTACACCAAAATCGTGTGTGATTAGCAGTATGGATGTCCCGGTTTTTTCTTGAATATCTTTAAGCAGGTCCAGAATCTGAGCCTGAATCGTTACATCCAAAGCCGTCGTTGGTTCATCCGCAATCAGCAGTTTCGGGCTACATGCCAATGCAATGGCAATGATGATCCGCTGTCTCATTCCCCCTGAAAATTCAAAGGGATACTGATCAAATCGTTCGTCAACATTCGGGATCCCTACTAGACGCATAATTTCCTTCGCTCTAGCAGCTGCCTCTTTTTTCGATGCATTTTCATGAATACGAATCGTTTCGGAAATCTGCTTTCCTACTTTCATTGTAGGGTTCAGTGAAGTCATCGGGTCCTGGAAAATCATGCCGATGTCATTTCCACGTATTTTTCTCATTTCTTTTTCTGATTTACTTAATATATCTTCTCCATTAAAGGTAATGATACTTTCTGATCCGACCACTGCATTATTTCCTAGAAGCTGCATAATAGCTCGAGCAGAAACACTTTTCCCACTCCCGGATTCGCCAACGATCCCAATTGTCTGACCGTGGTCGATGTCAAAGGATACATCGGATACCACTTCCAGAAGGGTGTCCCCTGTAGAAAACGATATGTTCAAATTTTCTACGTGAAGTAATTTATCTTGCACTTTCATTCATCCTCTCGAATACACAATCTATACTCATGAAGACAAGCTCTAAGCCTGCCTATTATTACTCTCTCGTTTACTCTTAGTTCAGGTCAATTCGTTTATTGAGCAATCGATAGATGACATCGACCATAATATTGACAAAAACAAACAGGAAGGCAAAGACCAATACTCCTCCTTGAACAACCGGAAAATCTCTAGCTCGAATCGAGTTAATGATCAGTCGTCCCAACCCATTGATTGCAAATACTGTTTCTGTAATAACCGCCCCTCCAAGAAGAGATCCAAATTGCAGGCCGACGACAGTTACTACGGGTACCATTGCGTTACGCAAGGCATGCTTGTAAATAACTTTTTTCTCACTGACTCCTTTTGCGCGTGCCGTTTGAATGTAATCCTGCTCAATAACCTCAAGCATACTTGAACGCGTCATTCTTGCAATAATAGCTGAGCCGGCCGTCCCTAAAGTTATGACAGGTAGAATCATCTGCTGAGGGGTACCCCAACCTGAAGCTTGGAACCAGCCTGTCCCAATGACCAGCCATTGTATGAGCATGAGTCCTAACCAGAAATTAGGCATGGATAAACCAAAAAGTGCCCCGAACATGAGTGTGGAGTCGATAAATGTATACCGCCGGACAGCTGACACGACCCCAGCAGTCAGCCCGATAAATACCGATAATAATGTACTATAAAATGCCAGCTCTACCGTTGGAGCCAGTCTTCCGAAGACTTCAGTAGATACAGCTCGTCCACTACGAATCGAGTTGCCTAAATCCCCTCTAACTACGCCACTTACATAATTATAGTACTGGACTGGAACGGGATCATTTAAACCCAGTCGTTCTCTCGCTGCTTCAAGCTGTGCAGGAGATGCACTCTCCCCCGCCATAATCTGAGCCGGGTCACCGGGTATCAGAAGCATCATACTGAACGTCAACACAGTCACACCAATCAATACGGGGATAGTCTGTATCAGTCGTCTACCTAAAAATTTCAACACAATAATTCCCTCTTTTCTAGTTTTTCGATTTCGGATCCAGCGCGTCTCTAAGTCCATCGCCAAAAATGTTGAAAGCCAAGACAACAACTACGATAGCCAGCCCTGGAATTGTAGATACATGTGGCGCATCCCACATGTGATTACGTCCATCACTTAGCATTGCACCCCATTCAGGTGTTGGTGGCTGTGCACCCATTCCTAAGAAGGATAGGCCACTAGCAGTCAAGACAGATGTTGCGATATTAAGTGTTGCCTGAACAATAATTGGTGAAAGTATATTAGGAAGGACATGTAAAACGATAATTCTAAAATCACTTGCACCTAAAGCTTTTACAGCCTCGATATATTCCAGCTCTCGAACTTCCAATGTAGACCCTCTCGAAATACGGGCAAACACGGGAATTGAGAAAATCGCTACAGATATAATAACGTTATTCATTCCACCACCTAAGACACTGACAATAGCAAGCGCCAGAAGGATTCCCGGAAAGGCTAATAGAATATCCATAAATCGCATGATTATAGTATCGACCCAGCCCCCAAAGTAACCGGAGACAACTCCAAACGCTACTCCAATAGTCATCCCAATCAGAACAGATGAAAATCCTACTCGCAATGTGATACTCATACCGTGTATAATTCGGCTGAAGATATCTCTCCCGTGATGGTCTGTTCCGAACCAGTGCTCCAAGGAAGGACCAACAAGTCGGGCGTCATAGTTTTGAGCGTTAGGGCCGTATGGTGTTAAATACGGACCTATTAAAGCAGTTAAAATAAGCAATATGATCAGCGTTCCTCCAATAAGTGCTGATTTGTTACGGTAAAACTTCTTCCAGAAATCCTGAAACCTTACAATATTGTGATTAACGGGCTCCTGCCCACTTGGACTTCCGGTGTTTAAATTTACTTCTTCCTGCATAATACCTGTTCCTTTCTATTCTACGTATAAAAGACGCGATTATTTATACATTAAAAGCATAAAAAATGTATAAAGAATGACGACTTTCGAAATTATAACATAATCATTTTTATCTATTTTTACATATCACTCCCTTTTTTGCAACTTAATTTGAATCAATAGATTAGTAAATGCCCATCAAAGTATTAGTGTAATTATATTTTATGTAATCTTAACTTAATTCTTTTTCTTATTCTCTAATGGAAGATAGGGTGGATCTGCCCTTTAAATTAAAATAAGGTTAAAAAGACATTCTAAAATATTAATAAATAACTTGACCTTTAAACAGTTCTTCGATATAGTATAACTTATATTTCACTTTACAAATGTTACACGATAAAAGGAGAGTGCATTAATAATGAGAAAAATGAATAAACGATCGTTATTTTTCACATCATTAACTGCTGCAGCGCTTTTACTTGCTGCTTGTGGTACAGATGATAGTGATCCGGTCGACGGTGGAACTGATCCCGGAGAAGAAACTGGGACTGATACTGAAGGTGCTCAGGGTGGAGATTTAGTTATTGGTCAACTATCTGATGCTGTTTCTCTTGACCCACATGGTTCAAATGATACTCCTTCAAGTAACGTTGCTTACAATATTTACGAAGCTTTACTGATTCAAGATGAGAATATGGAGCTTCAACCTGGATTAGCAACAGAATGGGAAATGGTCGATGACTTAACATGGCAGTTCACACTACGTGAAGATGTTACCTTCCATGATGGTTCTGAATTCAACGCTGATGTTGTTCAAGCCAACTTCGAACGTATTCTTGATGAGGATATTGCTTCTCCTCGTGCGTTCTTGTACGAAATGGTAGAGGAAATTAATGTTGTCGATGATTATACTGTCGAGTTTGTGACCGAGTATCCATTCTCCCCACTTCCAGCACATATTGCTCACACTGGTGGAGGAATGATGTCAGCAGAAGTCATCGCAGCAGACTACGAAGCAATTGAGAACGGCTCTGAACCAGGAAGTGTCATCAATGAAAACCCTGTCGGTACCGGACCATTTGTATTCGAAAGCTGGACTCCAGGTGACGAAATCGTTCTTAACAGAAACGACGATTACTGGGGTGGTGCACCAGCACTGGATTCCATCACTTTCCGAGTCGTTCCTGAGGGATCCACTCGTCTAGCTGACCTTGAAACAGGTGCGATCCACATCTCAGACCCACTCAGCCCGTCTGATGTTAGTCGTGTAGAAGGTACTGACGGCATGTCTGTCAACAGTCAACCATCTGTTGGTCTATCATACATCGGATTCAATACTCAAAAAGAGCCATTCGATGATCCATTGGTACGTCAGGCTATTTCTAAAGCCATTGATAAAGATACGATCATTAACGGAATCTACGATGGTGTAGGAATTCCTGCAGAGAGCCCGTTAGCTCCAGATGTCTTTGGGCATGACGAAAATATATCTGGTCTTGAGTACAATGTCGAAGAAGCACGTGAACTACTTGCTGAAGCAGGTTACGAAGATGGCTTCTCCACAACACTTTGGACAAATGATAACCAGGATCGTATTGATACGGCTACAGCAGTACAAGCACAACTTGAAGAAATCGGCATCGACGTTGAAATCGAGATTGTTGAATGGGGTGCGTATCTTGAAGATACAGCTGCCGGCGAACACGACATGTTCATCCTAGGATGGATTACAGTAACTGGTGATGCAGACTACGGTCTGTATCCACTGTTCCACTCTGACAACTTCGGTGAAGCGGGTAACCGTACATTCTTCGCTACTGATGAACTAGATTCAGTACTTGAAGAAGCACGCCAAAGCTCTGACGAAGACGAACGTCTTGACCTATACAGCAGAGCTCAAGAAATCCTTGTAGACGAAGCGCCTATGCTTTACATCCACCACCAGGAATTCCTTCTGGCTGTAAGTGATGATGTAGAGGGACTATGGCAGCATCCAACAGGTATCTTGATGCTGAGAGATGTGTCACTTAATCAGTAATAAGATCAATACCAACACAAAACGGCAGAAGTCATAAACATGACTCCTGCCGTTTTTTTGTGGTTTCTTTATTTAACTGCGCCACTGACACGACGAGATGACGATCTGTGATCATTTAATAGTGATGAATCTGAGGATAGCCCAGTTTTCTGTTTCTTTCCTGAAGACCAGAATAAAGTTAGCAATAATCCTGTTCCTATGAGCGACAACGTATAAGTTGGTAACCCCAGTTCGAGTCCCAGACCAATTGGCTGGCTCACGATATAGACAAATACTGCGTACAACATAAAAGTTGCTGGGATAAGTGTGACAAGATGGTTTTTGTCCTTAAGATACAGATAACGGGTAGATACTAGCAGAGCAATAACTGCAGTGACTTGATTTGCCCAATTGAAATATCTCCACAACAGATTAAAGTCGATTTGTGTTAGTCCGAAAGAAATGACATACAAAGGAATCGTCAGCATTAAGATTTTCTTCAATGTATCCTGCTTGATGTGTAAGTAATCTGCCAGAATCGTTCGTAGACTTCTGAATGCAGATAATCCAGACGACAGCGGAAGCACAATGACTCCAAAGATAGCTACCGTCCCAACAATATTCCCTAATAATAGAATAGAGACCTGGTTGACGACTACACTAGGTGTGCCGCTGGCAATCATCTGACTTAATGTCTGCCCGTCAAAGAGAGACATCGCTGCTGCAGCCCAGATCATGGCAATTATGCCTTCCGCAATCATCATACCGTAAAAAGTAAAGCGTCCTTCACGTTCGTTTGTACTCGTCCGAGAGACCATTGGTGATTGCGTCGCATGAAATCCTGATATCGCTCCACATGATATCGTAAAGAACAGGATTGGAAATACCGGCGTACCTTCCGGATGCCAGTTGGACAAAGTCGCCGGGGAAAGATTCGGAATACTGTGCCCTCCAGCTAATAAGCTTGTTCCAATAGCGATGGTACTGATAATCAATATGGCTCCAAAAATCGGATATACCTTACCTAGAGCTTTATCAATAGGCAATACAGTAGAAACAATATAGTATATAAAAATAATGCCTGTAATCATACCGATCGTTATCCAGCTTGGCGTAAAGTTTAATATAAGACTCGCAGGTGACGTTACAAATACTGTTCCTACTAACAGTAAAAGGAGCATCGTAAAGATATTGACCACGTGTTTGACTGGCTTTCCAAGGTATTTACTCGCCAGTTCCGGCAAGTGAGCACCGTTATTCCGAAGAGAAATCATTCCTACCATGTAGTCATGAACGGCTCCCGCAAAGATTGCTCCAAAGATAATCCATACGTATGCAACAGGACCATAAAGCGCTCCCATTATTGGGCCGAAAATGGGTCCAGTCCCTGCAATGTTCAACAACTGAATAATTGCATTCTTCCATTTCGGCATAGGAACGAAGTCATAACCATCTCTGAGCGTTTCTGCGGGAGTTGGCCGATCTGGTTCGATAGTAAAGTTTTTTTCAATAAATCTTCCGTAAGTAAAATACCCAAGAATGAGGACTGCTATCCCACCTATAAGCGTTATCATTTTATTTTCCTCCAGTTTTTGAAAGCGTTATTTTAATAAGCTTAGTTTACTGGAAGAAAAGCAATTATGGTTTATTTTTTGGTGAAATACCTATAAGCTGAGGCGAAATGCAATAATCAGCAGTTGAGTGACATCAGATATTTACCTTATCACGGAACACTTGAATATAGGATCGGCTGACAGGTACTTTAATACCAGTTTCAAGCGTAACTTGGTAAGTATTGTTGAACCATGGTTCTATAGCCTGTATTTTATCCAGATTAATAATGTAAGACCGGTGCACACGCATAAATGTCTCTTCTGGTAACTTTTCTTCCCAAAACTGTAAAGTCCCTTTACTTTCATGCTGATTATTATCTTCGTGAACAATCACTTTCCCTTGCATCGCTTCTACCATGACGAGCGAAGACATTTTCACCATATAAATCTTGTCCTCTGTCTGGACAGGGACGGCATCCGGTGCCGGCTTGCTTATTTGCTCTTTTGCTGATGATGATTCACTTTCTTTTATTGCCTTATCTAACGATGCTCTTACTCGCTTCTCTTCGAATGGCTTCAAAATATAATCTCTTGCATTTTTTTCAAAAGCCTTGAGTGCGTATTGATCATACGCCGTCGCAAATATAATAACCGGCGGATCTGGAATTTCATTGATGAGGTCAGCCAGCTCCATTCCACTTTCATCCGTCAAATGAATATCCAAGTAAGTAATATCGATTGACTGAGTAAGCATGATTTTCATAGCATCCTGAATCGAGTCGGCTTCTTCTACATGAGCCACTCTTGAATCTTGTTTCAATAGATGATTTAATTCGGCTCTTGCCAAGTATTCATCTTCTACAATCAGTATATTCATTGGAGACCTCTTTTCTTAGGAATATGACTTTTTAAAACAGTTCCTGTCTCTCCTGTTTGAATCTGAAGCCCTGATTCTTTTCCAAACAAACTGACAAGCCGTTTATTTAAATTCTCCACGGCAGAACCCGTGCCTTCATCTGAAGCCACTTTTCTGATCCCCAGATCTTTTAAGACAACTTCTTTCACACCTGTCCCATTATCTTCTACACTAATTTCAACCTTGTCTTCTTGACTGACTATTCTAATGACAACCTCATTGTCGCTTTTTCTTCCTTTAAAAGCATGTTTTAATGCATTTTCTACTAATATTTGAATCATGAAAGGGGGAATTGAATACCCTTTAACCGAGTCATCAATGTCTTTGACCACGGTAAATCGATCCGGAAAACGGGCCTGTTCCAGACTTAAATAGGCATCGACTTGTTCCAGTTCTTTTTCAATCGTTATGAGATTTTCTCTCGCACCCTGAAGATTGGAACGGAAAAATGCACTCAGCTGAAACAATAAATCTCTCGCTTTCTCACTGTCTATTCTAATCAAGGCAGAAATGGTATTCAATGCATTGAAAAAGAAATGAGGGTTGACTTGAGCTTGTAGTGACTTAATTTCCGCGTCCTGAAGCAATCGCTTCTGAAGATCCACTTCTCCAAATTCCAGCTGACTAGAGAAAATTTTACCTAGACCTTCTGCCAGTTGTCTTTCGACATAAGTCAGATCATTGTGATCAGTAAAGTAAAACTTCAAGGTCCCACGTACATTGTCTCTCACAGTCAGGGGTATCACAATTGCGGCCTCAAGCGGACAATCTTTAACATGACAACCAATTTCTGTGCGTGAATGAACCTCCTTGACATCACCTGTCTGGATCACTTCTTTGGACAGGTCAGTCAAAATCAAATGTGGCGGCTTATGATGATCACTTGCAGCTCCCACATGCGCCACAATTTTTTCCGTGTCAGTGATACTGACCGCAGAAACCTTCATTGTATCGAGAATGATTTTAGCTGCTTGTCCCGCTGCTTCCTCGGTTAAACCTGCTCTGAAGTAGGGCAAGGTTGTATCCGCCAGATCCAGCACAGCATGTGTCTGAACGGCTTTCGTCTCCTGCTCAAGTTTATTGAAGGATTGAATAATCGAAAGGAAAAGAGCCATCCCTATGCTATTCGTTAAAATCATAGGGAGTGCAATCAGCTGAACTAATTGCCAGGCTTGAATAAAGTTGCTGCTTAGCATGAGAATCGCTGCCATCTGAACCATTTCTATAAGCGCACCAATATAAACACCCTTAATTGGCAATGGAAAAACCATCTTTTCGATTGATGCCTTGCCGAACAAGCCTGAGAGTAAACCAATTAGTGTAGAAGATATAACGTAGATATGCGGATCACTGCCTCCTTGAAGATAACGTGTGAAACCAGAGACTAAGCCCACAACCAGCCCAACTGGTGTCCCTCCGATCAGACCAGATACCCCGATAGTCAAAACACGAGTATTTGCCAGCGAAGAAGTAACATCCAACGGGATAAACAGCTGATTCACAATTTGCTGATCTCCACTGATTTCAACCCCAGTAAAGTTTGATATAAAGGCAAATAAGCTGAATATGATCATCAATTGCAGTTTGTTTCTCCAGAGATTTCTATCTTTTAAGACCTTCTTGAAGTAAGGAATGCTTAACAGAACATATGCCAATACGATTATCAGTCCAACACGCTCAAGCATCAATATAAATAGAGTACCCAAAGACATCCCCCTTTCATTTTTAGTATAGTTTAACACAGGCAGACTAGAAACTGATCCCATAAATAAGCTGAAGAATGATGCTGATTTTTTTCTTTTCTAATCGGCTGTATCATCCTCACGCTCTTTTCGCAGATTGTAGATATAGACAGACGGAACTAATCCACATACAAAGAAGACCAGACCAAGAATAAGTCCAGTTACTGGTGTTCCTCCGTCGGTCATAGCCGAAGCCAAACCAAGTACTAGAGCAATCACTCCGACTATGCTCAAGGCTATCATTAAAGATGTTTTCGAATTTACTTTTTTTGACTCCTGATCGATACTGATACTGGACTGAAGATAGGCATAGACTGCGCCTGTCGCTACCATCGGAAACCACAATGGATTTTCTCTCGCCTGATCAAACCCTACTGTAGCAACCTCATAGGCTAATATAGCCAAAATTTCAAATGTTTGAATGATAAGTATTACCCGGCTTATTTTCAGATAGTGTATGTATAATCTTTCATCTTTTATTTTCAAACTTTGATTGTTCGAGCTAATTGCCGCTTATCGGAGCGAGTTAGTCATGAGATGGTTCTTAGAGCCCACTCACTACTTCTTTTCATCTCGAGTTGATCGCAAGATGCGTCTTAGAGCCCACTCACTGGCTCTGTTCGTCTCGAGTTGGTCGCAAGATGCGTCTTGGAGCCCACTCACTGCTTCTTTTCATCTCGAGTTGGTCGCAAGATGCGTTTTAGAGCCCACTCACTGCTCCTTTTCATCTCGAGTTGGTCGCAAGATGCGTCTTAGAGCCCACTCACTGCTTCTTTTCATCTCGAGTTGGTCGCAAGATGCGTCTTGGAGCCCACTCACTGCTTCTTTTCATCTCGAGTTGGTCGTAAGATGCGTCTTAGAGCCCACTCACTGCTTCTTTTCATCTCGAGTTGGTCGTAAGATGCGTCTTAGAGCCCACTCATTGCTTCTTTTCACCTCGAGTTGGTCGTAAGATCTAAATTTAGCTTACATTAAAGTATTGCGACTTTCAAAAATCATCATTTAAGATGAAATTAGGGTCACGGGAGCCATCGAGTGGTCTGGCACTAAACAAATAATGCCACAGAAGCAGCGGACGCCTATCATCAGTTTAACCCTAACATACAAAAAAGACCTGCACACTAGTTGTGTACATTATCCATTCAAAATCCCTTATGCTCCCCAATGGGTCTAACTTTAGAGTACAATAAAGTTTAAAAAACAGTGTGTTGTAAAATGAATTGCAACACTGATTAATTGTTGAAAATACAAGTTTAAAAAACTATTATTTCAAAAAAAAAATATTTGAATTAGAGAAAGCTCAGATGAATTAAATAAATTCAAGGATATACTCAAAAAATATACACATTAATTATTTCATGGGTATCGGAATGGACAGCTAATCTTAGGGGAGTGGCTTTTTTCAGCATTTATTTTTCGCCCTACTCGTTAATAAAATTATTAATCTATTTTTTAGCTCATAATTCTTTTAAAAAGCATTAACGTATTAGAAAAAGAGTTTCCGAACTAATATTAACGTCTATACAATTTAATGCGATCCGTATATACTATCAGTTTTATCAGCTAAAGTAGACTGCTTTAGCTTCTTATACTTGCAACATTAGGAAGCCGCTTTTCTCCATATTTATAAATATGATTTTCACCTCGAAAACTTTACTCATCTTAATGCTATTAAAAGATATTACAGAAACAAATTGCTAAACCAACAAACTTTGATATAATTGGTACTGTACAGTCAATTTCGCTATAAAATTTACATAGTTTTAGAGGTTCCACGCTAAATTAATGGAACGACTATAGAAAAAATGATTATATCATTATTTACTGTGCGTTTATTAATTTAAACTATTTCACTAGTTATAAAATAGCACTGGAGTTGAAGTTAATGATTTAAAACAAGCAATTAATGACGCTGGTCTATGTGTATAACTATTGGGGATAACCTATAATTTCAATCGTTGGTTTATCTTTTGATAATTAAATTCGATATTAAAGAAGGAGTGAAGAAATGAAAGAAAAAAGTACAATTTTAAAAGATCCGGGTGCACACAACAAACATAAAGACTTCCTTATTAAAGTAAAAGAGACGAACGACTCTATAAAAAAACATTTAACACCTGAATATAGAAATCAGTACAATATAAGAAGACTTATTAGCTGTGTTCTACTATTCCTTATACTTCGTTCTTGGGTCTCTAACTTTACATGGCCTTTTATAAATGACGATACTTTATTTAGTATAGATAGCATCTATCCGCTGATTTACTCTATTATAGCTTGGAAATTTTGGCACTATTCTTTCTGGAGTTTTAAAGGTGGGATAATAGACAATTTGTCAAAAAGGATCTTTTATATTGGCTCTATTTGGACGGTATTAGGAAAAATTTTTCTTCAAAATTTCGTTATCCTAATATGGATCGCTATTATTGCTCCATTTAGTGGAATTAAAACTTGGCTAAAAGCAGTAAAACACGATAAAGTATTATTTTATGGTAATGAGAAGTGGTAGAGTAATATGAACCAAAGAGCTCGGGCTATGCTTGAGCCTTTTTCTCACAAAATATAACCTTCAGACATCGTAATGAACTTATCATAGTATCGGGAGTGGAAATTAATATGACAGAACAAGTCAATTATTATATGGAATTAGCAATAGATAGACATTTGAGTGCGGAAGAACTAGATAAACAACTGAAAGCTATTCTCCGAAAATGGCGAAATAGAACGAATGCTCCGGATCAAGAAATAAGACATAAAGCAGAAAAAATGATGGAAATAACTGAAGAGGCCATGAATATTCTCACTGATCCAGATAAAAAAAATGTATACGATAAAAAGTTGACAGAACAAACAGTACATGAGCGTACTTATAAAAAAATAGGAATAGATTTAGGAACGACAAACTCAGCAGTAGCATACATAGATGAACAAGGCGTACCACAAATAATCGAAAATAGAGAAGGAGATCGTACCACTCCATCCGTTCTATTATACGAAGATGGAGGATTCATTGTGGGTGTTCATGCAAAAGAGGCTTCAGTGGACGAACCAGAAAATACAGTGCAGTACATTAAAAGACAAATGGGAGAAGAAAAATATAAATTTATCACTGAAGATGACACTGAGTTTAAACCTGAGGAGCTTTCTGCAATTATCTTAAAACGCTTAAAAAAAGATGCAGAAGATGTTTTAGGCGAACCCGTACATGAAGCAGTTATTACTGTGCCTGCATACTTTGATGATGCTCAAAGAAAAGCCACTCAAGATGCAGGTAAAATAGCTGGATTAAATGTTTTAAAAATTATTAACGAGCCAACTGCAGCAGCATTAGCTTATTCGAATGATACAGATGAGAAACAAAATGTTCTTGTCTATGATTTAGGTGGAGGTACATTCGATATTACGGTAATGGAATACTCGCCTGAGCAGGTAAGAGTTTTATCTACTGCAGGAGATAGAAACCTTGGAGGATTTGACTTCGATAATGAGATTAGCAAATATTTCATAAAAAAAATCGAAGAAGAACATGGTGTAGATGTTTATGACGATGACGAAGCATTACAAGATTTAAGAGTAAAGTCTGAAGAAGCTAAGAAAACATTATCAAGTCGTAATAAAGCAAAGTTTTCTATATATGTAGGAGGTCAAAAATTAAAAGCAGAAATCACTCGTGAAGAATTCCAATCAATGACGCAGCGTTTCATAGATAGAACCGCATTGATTATGGAAGACGCGATAGAAGATGCGGGTTTAGAGTTTGAAGATTTAGATAAAGTTTTACTCGTTGGCGGCTCTACTAGAATGCCAGCAGTTGAGGAGCTCATTAAAGAAGAAGTAGGAATTACACCTTCTAAGGAGTTGAATCCTGATGAAATTGTAGCGATGGGGGCTGCTATACAGGCAGAAATGATTGATGGAAAAAGTATTGCTTTTCAAAAAGAAGTTATCGATGTGAATGCCCATTCATTAGGGCTGTTACTCTATGACAATAACGTACTGCTCAATGATATAGTAGTTCCTAAGAATAGCGTAGTACCTGCGGAAGGAAATAAGGATGTTTTTTCAAGATTTGATAATCAAGAAGAATTGAGACTACAAGTTACTGAAGGAGAAGATACTGATCCTGAATATGTCAAAGTTATTGGGGACTGTTTGGTTAAAATACCACAAAATCAACCTGCTGGATATCCTATTGAAACAAGGATTGCTTATGATGAAAATGGAGTCGTTCATGTGAGGGTTTTTGATGGAAATACGCAAGATTTTCTAGGTGAAGCAGAAATAGAAAGAACATCGAATCTAACTCAAAAAGAAGTAGATGAATTAGAAAACAAAATATCTGACATTAGAATTCATTAAGCAAAAAGTTAGGAGTGAAACAACAACGTGGTAAAACAAGTCAATTATTACACAGAATTAGAATTAAATAGTGATTTAAGTAGTGAAGAGTTAGGGAAGCAACTGAAAGCCATTATTAGAAAATGGCGAAACAGAACAACTGCCCCCGATCAAGAGGTAAGACATAAAGCAGAAAAAAAGATGGAGATGGCCGAAGAAGCTATAGGTATTCTAACTGATGAGACTAAAAAAGCAGCTTACGATATAGAGTTAATAGAACAAAACAAAAATCAGATGAACTCTTTAGAACATCACGAAACAGAACAAACATCAAAGCGAAATTTTCAAGAAGAATATACACGTATTTATAATAAAGCTAATGATTTTATAGAATTAGAGGATTTTAATGAAACGATGAATCTTGCTAAAGAATTAATCGACATGAATCCTAAAGATTGGCGAGGATGGGAAATTGCTGGACGTGTTTATCATAATAATGATATTGAATTAGCAAAAAATTATTATCAAAAAGCTATTCAGCTTGAAAAGAATGTCCCTGCTTATGTTTATAGTAATTTAGGAATCGCCCAAAAAGTTTTGGGAGAAACTGTTGAAGCATTCATAAGTTTTCAAAATAGTTTAGATATTTTTCCCAGTTTTGATCGCCCTCTAAAAGAATGCAATAATTTACTTAAGTATATGGATATTGATAGTGTGCTTCCCTTTTTTGAACAATTAAAAGAAAAAAGAAATGATGTACTTGTTTTTGAAACATTAGCAAATGCTTATTCCTTGAAAGCAGATAGTTTAGTGCAAGAGATTGATCATTCTCCTTGCTTCACTAGTAAGGAGCAAATTCAAAAGTATATAGAATTAATCGATAAAGCTAAATTCTACAGTGAAAAATCAGAAATGAATGAAAAAATAACTAAAGCGAAACATGCGTTAGGAAAAGAGTTTGATAAATCTAAAATACCTGTTCTTGTGTTCCCGTTGATCAGCGTATTATCCATCTTGAATTCTGGAAGATGGTCTATTTCAGTTATTTTCGCCTTTCTAATATCATCGCTTATTTTAGCTGTTATAATTGATGCCTCTATTAGACCTAGATATGAAATTAATAGATGGAAATTTGAAGGAAAAGGAACATTCTATGACAAGGTAGTTGATAAAACTTATGTTAAAGATTCTTTAAAGTGGACGATGGGTATTTGGTTTTTACTTATTACTGTTCTATCACCTATAACCACTCTGTTATATCTTAGTTTAGCAGTTTACCTTGTACACAATAAATTTTTCCCCGAAACAATACAGAAAAAATCTTTGCAGAGAGTAAAAATTAGTGAGAATGGTGATATTAAGTATGAGTGAAGAAAAAGTTGATACTGTAATTAAAGAAGTTAACAAGTTGATGCTAGAAAACAATAGTTTGCGAGCCATTTCTATCTTAAAAAAAGAAATAAGGAAATATCCTGAAGAGGCAAAGTTCCATTATTATTTGGCCCGTGCTTACTTCGAAAACCAACGATTGGAAAGAGCTATACGCTTTGCAAAGAAAGCTGAAGAATTAGGAGAAAATACACCGGATTTTTATGTATTATTAGTTGAATTGTATATAGAAACTGATAATATAACAAAAGCTGAAACAGCAGTTGAAAAAGCAGCAGAATTAGATAAAGAAAGCACCAAAACACAACTTTCTCAAGCTAAGTTAGCTTTCCATAAAAGGAAACACGATGACGCTAGCAAACTTATCTCTTCTATATTAGAGAAAGAAAAAAATGTGGAAGCTTTGCAATTGAATGTAAAGATTTTACTTCATAATGCTTCAGAATTAGATGATATTTTAAGAGCGATAGAAGAAGTTGCTGAGATAGAGTATACAGAAGTGCTTGAATACTACAAAGCTCAAGCTTATTTTTTACATAAAGAATATGACAAACTCAAGTATGTCTACCAACAAATTAATCGGAACAACCCCAACTCTTCTTTTCTAATAGAGATTAAAGAACTCATTGAACAAATCCGCGTGAGGGAAAAAGAGGATGCCAATCCTTTCAAGAAGACAAACGGTAATAGAGAGGAAAAAACAATAGAAGAAGCTCTGGCTGAGCTAGACGCATTAATTGGGTTAGATTCAGTAAAAGAAGAGGTTAAAAAAATTGTTAAAAGTGTAGAGTATAATCAGCATCGACAAAAATTACTAGGTATCGAAGAATCCGAGAGACCAGCATATCATTTTGCTTTTCTGGGTAATCCAGGTACAGGTAAAACGACAGTGGCTCGTATCTTAGGAGATATATTTCATTCATTAGGGATTATTGAGAAGAATGAAGTTGTGGAAGTCGATCGTTCGAAATTAGTAGCTGTACACGTTGGAGCGACAGCTCAAAAAACAAGCGAAGCGATTGAAGCCGCAATGGGAGGAGTGTTGTTTGTCGATGAGGCCTATGCGCTTGCACCACGATCAGAAAATTCTAATGATTTCGGTCCAGAGGCTATCGATACTCTAATTAAGGCAATGGAAGATAATCGAGATAACTTAATTGTTATTTTGTCCGGCTATAACGACGAGATGCGCAGACTGATGAAAGTCAACCCTGGTCTTTCTAGTCGAGTGAATTTACAGATACAATTTGAAGACTATTCTGAAGACCAACTATTGGATATCGCTCATTCCTTTGCAAAAAAAGAACACTATACATTAACAGAAGATGGAGAGAAAGCCTTTTTACAAAGAATCAGTGAGAAATTAGTAGATGAGCATTTTGCGAATGCAAGAGAAGTGAGAAATATCATTGAAGCAGCTATTCGAGAGAAAGCCTTTCGATTTGGAGAAAACTCATTAACAAAAGAAAATCTAACCCAGCTTACTCCTGTAGACTTCGGAGTCGATCTGGAGCAATTGTATGGTGAAGATTTAGATGATTTATTAGAAGAATTGAACGGTTTAGAAGGATTAGACAATGTAAAAGAACAAATTACTAGTCTGATGAACTATATCCAAGTGGAAAAACGCAAAGATGAATTGGGATTACCGACAAAACCTATGACACTGCACATGGCTTTTTTAGGCAATCCTGGTACCGGTAAAACAACAGTTGCTAGACTAGTTGGGAAGATCTTGAAGTCTATAGGTATACTGAAAAAAGGACAGCTTGTCGAAGTATCCAGGCAAGACCTAGTGGCTGGATACACTGGACAAACTGCACCAAAAACTTTAAATAAAGTAAAAGAGGCATATGGAGGAGTTCTATTTATAGATGAAGCATACTCTTTAGCTTCTAGTGGGTCTAGTAGTGATTTTGGAAGTGAAGCCGTTAGCACGTTAATTACAGAAATGGAAAACAATCGCGAAAGACTGGTAGTGATTGTGGCAGGCTATACAAAAGAAATGCAGGACTTTTTCAGTATTAACTCTGGAGTATCAAGTAGAATCAACTATCACATAGAATTCCCTGATTACAACCCAGATCAGTTGGTTAACATCTTTAAGTTACATGCAAAGAATGATGGATATTCTCTCGACGAAAAAGCGCTCACAGCCCTCCATAAGCGATTCGTAAAAGAATACGCACATCGATCCAATGATTTTGGAAATGGACGATTAGCACGCAGCTACTTTGAAAAAGCAAAAATGAAAGTAGCAAATCGTACAGTTAAAGACCTTGAAGCGGATATTACCAGGATTACTGTAGAGGACATCTAGTTACATGTAGAATGTTAGAAACATACGTAATTTACACAGAGAATGTAGCTTTCAAAATCGTTAATGACCATTTTGTTTAAAATACCATTACGTAACTAACATTTCCTAAGCAATCCTAAAGGAGCACTCTTATGAAAGAAAACTCAGTAGATAATCAACGAAACGACATTGTTACCTTAGAGTTCTATATCACAGCAGTTAACATCCTAAATATGGACGTGAATTTACAAAAGAAAACGACTAAAGTAACACATTTATCTAGTGAGCCAGCGGTTTGGCCCATACTAGCTAAAGACAAACGGCACTATGCAGGGTTAGAACGGCGCTTACAAATTTTCATGCAGAGTAAGAGACCTTTGCCTGACTTAATTGATGAAATCGAAGAAAACGGTATTCATGTCGATTTTCACGATAACCTATGGATTCGTGTAAAACGACAATTGGAAGACATCAATTAAATGTAGCCCTAAAATCTTGTGGTATTAAATCATTAAAAGAGACGGGACCACTTTTCTGATTATTAAATCAGTCAGTCGCTCCCGTCTCTTTTACTTATCTATTTTGTAACAGTATAACCATCAAAGAACTAGGAAAACTATTACTGTTTATGGTCCTTACTGGGCTCGAACCAGTGACCCCTACCTTGTCGAGGTAGTGCTCTCCCAACTGAGCTAAAGAACCGTTATTGGGTCATTACTAATACGAGTATACTAGATTTTGCCTAATTTGTAAACAAGATTTCAATCTTAAACAGTCCTTCCTTTTCTTTTACGGTAAATTCGTTCATAATGGTTAGGAGAGAATCAGGAAGGAACCGGTGTAATGGATACAACTAAACTGAGTAAATTTTATAAAAAATCACACGAAGAAAAAATCGATGCACTATTCGAAGCGGGTGTCATTTCGGGAGTTTAACAGCTGGAATCAATAAAAAGTGACACAAAGTCTGTTATAGCTTTACTTTTTTGTCAAAT